>JBCCYD010000476.1:0-4767 GCA_039190385.1 Cyanobacteria bacterium P01_F01_bin.143
CTTGTATTTATCCGAATAAATTTTGTCAACCTAAGCATATTAAATAAACATTGTAAATTTTATTATCGGCAATCATGACTAAATCCACGACAGCAACTCAAGAAGCAAAATTAAATCTAGAAGAGTCTTTTGCTCAAAAAGGCATTGCAGCTACGGAAATTCGTCCTTGGGGTTCTTTTACCACTCTAGAAGAAGGTCAAGGATATAAAATTAAGCGTATTGAAGTAAATCCTGGTCATCGCCTAAGCTTACAAATGCACCACCATCGTAGTGAGCATTGGATCGTGGTTTCGGGAACAGCTAAAGTAACTTGTGGTGGGGAGGAAAAAATCCTTAGCAGCAATCAATCTACCTATGTTCCTCAATGTACTTCTCACCGTCTAGAAAACCCTGGTGTGATCAAATTAGTTTTGATTGAAGTTCAAAATGGTCAGTATCTAGGTGAAGACGATATTATTCGTTTCCAAGATGATTATTCTCGTGACTAAGCATTTGCAACAATTTAACTTTTTGGCAACTTTTTTGCTGTAGCATTATCTAGAGAAACCAGATTTTTCTCACAATGATACATATTAGCAAAAACGCAGCCCAGGAAATTAAGCGTATTCAACTCAGTCATCAAAAACCAGACAGCATCTTTCGATTAGAAGTTCAAGAAGAAGGTTGTTGTTCTGGTTTATTTTATGCTTTTCAATTAGATGTCTCTTCTCCCAAGGAAACAGAGTTACAGTTTGAGAGTAATGGCATTTCCGTGGTAGTTGACCCCAAGTCTTATGCTTATCTCGAAGGCGTGAAATTAGATTATTCTGAGGATCTTATGGGAGGTTGCTTTCGCTTAGAAAATCCCAATGTTACTATCTCTTGTGGCTGCGGGATATCTTTTTATCCCAAGACATCAGAAGATAATAAGTAATGATTAATAAGTAATAAGTAATGAGTCGAGAAATTGCTTTTTTGGGATTGGGCTTGATGGGTGGCCCCATGGCAGCTAACTTAGCTCGTCAAGGATATAAGGTGATGGCTTGGAATAGATCGAGCGATCGCCCTGGAGTCGCGATCGCGAGAGAAGGTGGAGCTGCGATCGCAAGTTCGATTGCCGAAGCAGTGGCTAATGCCGAGATTATTTTTACCTGTGTTGGCGATGTTCCTGATGTCAAGGAAGTTTTATTGGGGGAGCAAGGGGTGATCAATCATGCTCGTCCCAATAGCTTGATTGTCGATATGAGCACTATTGGGAGCAATGCTGCTAAAGAAATTAATACAGAGTTAAATAAACGTCAGTTACGGTTTATGGATGCACCCGTTTCTGGGGGTGATATTGGGGCAATTAATGGCACATTGACGATTATGGTAGGTGGTAAGCCGGAAGATTTTAGTGAATGTAAACCTCTATTGGAAGTTATGGGGAAAAATATCCATCTTTGTGGCGAGGTGGGTAATGGTCAAGGGGTAAAAATGTGTAATCAGGTGCTCGCTGCATTAACTATGGTTGGTTTGTCAGAAGCTATGCAGTTGGCAAAACATCAAGGACTTGATCCAAATTTGATAGTAGAAGTTTGTGGGACTGGGGCGGCTGGATCTTGGGCATTGACTAATTTGGGGCCGAAGATAATTGAATCTGATTATGAACCGGGATTCGCGATCGCGCATATTCTCAAGGATTTGCGTTTAGTTCAAGAGATAAATCAAAGTTCAGGCGATCGGATTCCCGGGGTGGAATTGGCAGATCGTTTGTTTAAAATGGTTCAGGCAATGGATGATGGCGAAGGAGGGAAACAAGGGACTCAAGCTATGATTCGTGCTTATCAAGAAGGTGAACAATCTTCGTAGTTCTTAAATTGCAATCTTCCCCTTATTAAAAAATCTAATTTAGAGAGTCTAATAATTTTTCTGTATCAGATATCATTTTATCTCCCCAGAGATTTTCTTTAAGAAACTCGCGATCAGCAAATCTGTATCTAACTCTAAAGCAGTTTGAGCTAATACAAGGCAGTTTCTCTATTGCCTGAGATATATTCAGTGACAGCTAAAGCTAGTTGGACTTCTGCTGATTGTTGATCAATCGCAAATGCTTGCTGACACGACTTGGCAAAATTTAGTGAACACTAACGAAATAATAAGACTTTCACCGGTTGCGATCGCGGCGAGAACAACTATTACTCGTTGACCAAAGATAAAAATTGCCAAGTCGTGTGCTGAAATTTTTGTTGAGCTTCATCTAACACTCTTAATTTTTTGGAAACTAATACCCCTGTTGGGTTTCACTTCGTTCTACCCAACCTACAAGTTAAAAAAGTTTTGTCAGTCAATCAGCAGAAAGCACCTAATTATTCTCTTCAACTACTGGGGCCTTTTCCAAAAACCCAGAAATGGAAATATAAACCCGCTTACCAGAACTTTGATATATTGGCCCTGAATCCGAAGTCTTTCCATCTAAAATAGCATTTAATCCTCTGATAACATCCTTCACATCTGTGCCAGGTCTAAGTTGAAATAGTTGGTTTTTTCCGCTGCATTGTTCTTCTTTTTCTAGTAACGCGCAAATTATAGGATATCCTGCATTTTCGCCATTACTAAGGTAATTCAACCGACCATCTTCATAAAAATTTTGAAACTTTTGTGATACGACTTCGCATCTTTTTTGAGAATTCCAAGCCCCAAAATATTCATTTTCCCAACCAACAATAAGAATATTAGCTTCTCTTTGAGGAACCCAAGCTATAGTAGTGGGAATCTTTTTTCCGCTAGCTTGATCAAAAGTTTCACCGCAATAAAAACTAACACGATCAGTAGGATAATTATTGCTTTGAGCGTTGCTCAGTTGGCTAAAGACTGAGGGACAGCTTAAGCTAGTTATAGCAGTTATTAAGATAGTATTTTTTGCAAATTTAAAGTTCATCATAATAAATTAGAGGAAGAGGTTATTTATTAGATATCAAAATCATTGATTGAATCTTTTTATTATCAAAATCCACATTCATCAAATCTCGATAAAAGCATTCCCCTTTCTCGCCAACGCAAATCAGGCTTATTGGCAGTTACTTTTCCAGGACTAGGAAGATGTCCCTCAGAGGCAATATCAGTAAACTTAAGATCACCATATAAACTCCAAGATTTAAAAGTTCTCCAGTTTACGCGCTTGCCAAATGCTTCATAGGTTGATTCTGTATATTTATCAATTTGATTTCCAGTATCTAAATAGGCTTGTTGTTGAGGAGTAAAACCAAAACGCCCCTCGGAATTATCCGTCCAAAGTTGATCGATTTTCGCCAGAGCCTAACAAGGAAAATTTGCGATCGACTGTGCATCTAACGCACTATCTTCCTTAGCGATTTTTAGGAGAATACGATCGCTTTCCTGATCGGCTTGTTCCCATTGTTTATTTTGTAAATAGGTTTCTAATTGAGCATAACTAGGCTGCTGAGAAGCTTGTAAAACGTAAAATCCTGTACCAGCCAACGCGATCGCTCCTAGTAAACTGAATATTAATTTCTTGGGTAGATGATTATCTGGAGGATCAGGAATAAAAGTATCAAAGATTTCCTTAACTGCTTCGAGTGCTTCGGCTGCATCAGCAAAGCGATTTTGCGGTTGAAAGCTAATCATTTTACTTAAAACAAATTCTAGTTGAGGACTAATAGTAATTTGTCGCTCATCTAAAATTTCTCTCAACTTATCGGAATCTTGAGGTAAATCTCTTGATGATAAACCAGTTAGAGCTTGAACTCCCAACATCCCTACCGCATAGATATCGCTATATTTACCAGGTTTGCCCATTGCTTGTTCTGGAGCCATATAATCACGTGAACCGATACCAACAGTTAAATCTGTAAAATTTGTCTGACCTTTCTCATCGACTGTTAGAATTTCCTTGACTGCACCAAAATCAATTAAGAATAATCTGCCCTCACTGTCCCGGCGCATAATATTTGCTGGTTTAATATCACGATGAATAGTCTTTTCTTGATGCACAAAAGTCAGAATTTCCAACAACTCTTGTAGGAAATTAACTGTTTCTTTCTCACCCCATCTCTTCCCGGATTGAAATTGAGCGACTAAATTTTGTCCTTGAATAAATTCTTGTACCAAATAAAATTGACCCTCTTCCTCAAAATAAGAAAAAAGCCGAGGAATCTGATCATGCTCTCCTAGTCTAGATAAACATTCTGCTTCAGTTTTAAAGAGTCTTGTCGCGATCGTAACTGCCACGGGATCGGAATTTTTCGGCGCAAGATGTTTAACTACACATTGACGCTCGCCAGGAAAATCAAGATCAACCGCTAGATAAGTATCTCCAAAACCACCACTACCAATACGTTTAATGATTTTATATCTTTGGCGAAGAATTTGATCGATCAGCATTACTTTTATGAAACAGGGATCAACTTAAATCATAGTACAAATTGAACCCTTTGGTAACGATAGATATTATAATATAGACAGAATTGCCGTAATATAGTTTATTGAATAAATCGGGATGACAGGATTTGAACCTGCGACATCCTGCTCCCAAAGCAGGCGCGCTACCAAGCTGCGCTACATCCCGTGACGAATGAAATTATTTACGTCCTGGAACAGGATAGCACAAATCCTCAAATCTATCTTTTCATATTTCTTATTTATTGAGATTAATATGCAAAAAATAAATAATAAGAATTTAACTGACTTTTCCGATCGCATAAAATTCCAAAATGCAAGAGGTTCGCTCATTTTTCGCGATCGCAAACAAAAAAAGTTGGTCAATTGAATTGCAATCTCAAATTCCCC
>JBCCYD010000477.1:0-4762 GCA_039190385.1 Cyanobacteria bacterium P01_F01_bin.143
TTACTTTATCTTGGGTTATTTATAATCTTTATTTTCCTTCATTATTAGTTCAGTTTGGTTTTAGTAAAGAATTAGCAATAACTTTGCTGATAATAGAAAATGCTTTAGAAGCTATTATCGAACCAGTATTTGGGGCGCTTTCTGATAAGCAACAACAAAAAATTGGTAGCAAAATTCCTCTGATTTCCTGGGGAATCGGAGTCTCATCAGTTCTTTTTATTTTGATGCCCACTGTGACAATTTTCACTAATCCCACTCAAGTATGGCGCTGGGTTTTGCCAGGATTAGCAATTCTCTGGGCTTCTGCTATGGCAATATTTCGAGCACCCACAATGGCATTGTTAGGTCAAACTGCGCCGACGAATAAGTTACCTCAAGTTGCCAGTATTTTGAGTTTAGTTGGGGGGATTATTGGGGCATTTCGCTTTGATGCTTATGGTGTAATTCTCAGCCTTGGTGCGGGTTTTGCCTTCGCGATCGCGTCAATCTCATTACTCATAGCCGGTGCCATGTTACGAGTGCTCAATCCTCCGAGTTTGCCAAACATAGAAGAGGAACAAAGCCAGAGCGTAGAAGAAATTAATTACTTGAAGTTAGCTTTAGTTGGACTAACAGGAATTAGTGTCGGTTGGAGTTTACGTTTTTTAATTCCCGCAGTCAGTAAGGCTTTAACCCTCGAATGGGGCGAAGCGAATACCAAAATTGCCATGACCTTATTTTTTGTAGGTTTAGGTATCGCTGCTTTACCCGTAGGAAAAATAGCTACCAAATGGGGTAATTCACGAGGGATATTATTGGGCTGTGGCGTAACTATTGTTAGTTCTAATTTACTAAATAATGCGGGTTTTGCTAAC
Organism: Cyanobacteria bacterium P01_F01_bin.143; assembly: GCA_039190385.1. GTDB lineage: Bacteria > Cyanobacteriota > Cyanobacteriia > Cyanobacteriales > Xenococcaceae > Xenococcus. Next base: position 855 of record JBCCYD010000477.1, read on the forward strand.
GCTACTTGGCTCTTAATTCTGACGATAATTATTAGTTTTAGTTTTGTTTTAAATGGGGCAATTCCTTTTGTACTGGGATTTATTCGTCAAATTCGCTCTGGCCTAGGACTCGGTATTTATTTTGGGGGCTTGAGTGCTGGCATCAGTTTTTTTGATGTTATTTTTAAGAACTTACTTCAGTTATCGCCAAATTTTAATCTGACTGGCTCATCTTTATCTTTGTTATCGATTGTCGTTTGTATTATTCTTAGTTTTAATTTTGAATAGTTAATTGCTGATAAAATAAACCCTGATTGTTTTTATTAGTAAATACAATGAGTGATCGCGTAATTGCTTGGGCTAAAGTTTGGGGTGTAGCTGCCACCCAAGGAGCTATTACTTTATCTTGGGTGGTTTATAATCTGTATTTCCCAGTATTATTAGTTCAATTTGGGTTTAGTACAAAATTTGCCGTTACGGTGCTCGTAGTAGAGAATGCCCTAGAAGCAATTGTAGAACCAGTATTTGGAGCCATTTCGGATAACCAACAAGAAAAAATTGGCAGTAAAATTCCTCTGATTTCTGTTGGCATAGTCTTGTCATCGTTTTTCTTTATTTTGCTTCCTGTTATCACAATTTTTACGACCCCAAATCAAGTCTGGCGTTGGGTTTTGCCGGGATTAGCCGTCGTCTGGGCTTTCGCCATGGCAATGTTTCGTGCGCCAACAATGGCATTACTCGAAGAAACTGCCCCATTAGATAAATTGCCTCAAGCTGCGGGACCTCTAACTATGGTGGGCGAAATTATCGGGACATTTAGTTTTATTGCCCATGATTTTATTTTGAATATTGGTGCGAGTTTTGCTTTCGTGATCGGCTCAATTACCTTACTCGCGACTGGCACTGGATTAAGATGGCTCAATCCTCCTAGTATGCCGAATATGCCGCAATTTGAAAAAGAAGAAGTAGTAGTAGTAGAAGAATCAGAAGAGGGCAAAAGTAATTACTTGAATTTTACTTTTGCTGGTTTAACAGGACTTTGTGTTGCTTGGAGTTTGAGCTTTTTAACTCCTGCATTACAAAATGCTTTTGCATTTCGATGGGGACAAGCTAATACCGACATGGCCATGACCTTATTTGATGTTGGTTTAGGTTTAGCAGCATTAGTTGTCGGAACAATTGCTGCAAAATTGGGCAATCTTTGGGGGATGTTATTGGGTTGTATATTGACGATTTTATGTTCTAATTTATTAAGCTTGGAGATTTTTTTCGATGCGACATTGGCTTTAACTCTTATTATTATTGTTGGCTTATGTTTTGTGTTAAACGGGGTAATACCTTTTGTTTTAGGATTAATTAATGAGTCTCAATCTGGCTTGGGATTGGGGATATATTTTGGGGGTTTAAGTGCAGGAGAGGCTTTTTTTGAGATGATTTTCGAGAATTGGCTAAATTTTTCGGCAAGTTTTGATGAGACTGGGGCAACTATCTGTTTATTACTAGTTATAAATTTGGTTATTGTTAGTGTGAATCTTGAATAGTTGGTCTTTAGCTGGGAAAAATCAAGAAATCAACAATGGTATGATAAGGAACTCGGATAATATACGCGATCGCGCTAACCATATGTATACAACCAGCAAGAAATACAATATCGTAACTTTTGGATGTCAGATGAATAAAGCCGATTCCGAACGCATGGCTGGCATCCTAGAAGAGATGGATTTTCAATGGACTGAAGAACCTAATGATGCAGATTTAGTTCTCTACAACACTTGCACTATTAGGGATAATGCAGAACAAAAGGTTTATTCCTATCTCGGACGACAGGCCAAACGGAAGCATAAAAAACCTGATCTTACTTTAGTTGTTGCCGGTTGTGTGGCCCAGCAAGAAGGAGAGCAGCTTCTGCGGCGAGTTCCCGAATTAGATTTGGTTATGGGACCCCAACATGCCAACCGTTTGCAAGATTTATTGCGTCAGGTATTTGATGGCAATCAAGTAGTTGCGACTGAACCGATTCATATCGTTGAGGATATAACTAAGCCGCGCCGTGATAGTAAGGTGACCGCTTGGGTAAATATTATCTATGGTTGCAACGAACGCTGTAGCTATTGCGTGGTCCCTAGTGTTCGTGGACTGGAGCAGTCTCGGACTCCGGGCGCGATTAAAGCAGAAATGATTGAGATTGCCAGACAAGGTTATCAGGAAATTACTTTGTTAGGACAAAATATTGATGCTTATGGCAGAGATTTGCCCGGAAGCACTCCCGAAGGCAGACATAAATATACTCTGACGGACTTACTACATTTTGTTCATGATATTGAGGGGATCGATCGCATTAGATTCGCTACTAGTCATCCGCGTTATTTTACGGAAAGACTAATTAAGGCTTGTCAGGAATTGCCTAGTGTTTGTGAACATTTTCATATTCCTTTCCAGTCGGGAGATAATTATGTACTCAAAGCGATGAAGCGGGGTTACACTCACGAGAAATATCGGCGGATCATTGATAAGATTCGCCATTATATGCCTGATGCGGCCATTAGTGCTGACGCGATCGTCGGTTTTCCTGGAGAGACTGAGGAGCAATTTGAGAATACTCTCAAGTTAGTCGAAGATATTGGGTTTGATTTGGTCAATACCGCGGCTTATTCGCCTCGGCCTGGTACCCCTGCCTCTTTTTGGGATGGGCAATTAAGTGAAGAAGTCAAGAGCGATCGCCTGCAAAGATTAAATCATTTAGTCGCTACTACTGCAGCAAAACGTTCCCAAAGATATTTAAATCGAGTTGAAGAAGTTTTAGTAGAAGCACAAAATACCAAAGATCCTACTCAAGTTATGGGAAGAACGAGAGGAAATCGATTAACTTTCTTTGCGGGAAAAATTGAAGACTTGTTAGGCAAAATAGTGAAAGTAAAAATTACTGAATATCGTGCCTTTAGTTTGACGGGAGAAATTGTTTAGTCTTTCATGAGTTTTTTAAAAGAGTTGAACCGAAATCCTGGGGCTTGATAATCTTCTGGAAGATAGTCAGCAGGGATAGTTGTTTGATGACCATCCCGCACCGCTGAATAATGAGGAGAGAGGATTTCAATATCTGATTCATTACATTTATCTTGAATATTTTGGTGCAATTGAGAGTAAATCGCACCCATATTTTCTGGTTCCATCGTATAGGCTTTCAAAGCATAACTAACATAAAAATCATCTAAACTAGTTTGCCAAACAAAAGGTTCAGGATCTCCGACTATTCCTTCTGTTGCTTGGGCTGCTTCGATCAATACTTGATAAACTTTGCGCCAAGGAACATCATAACCAAGAGTAATCGTTGTTTTCACAATCAAAGGCTGTTTATTATCACGAATTACTGATGAATAATTAATAATATCGCTTACAAATAAACTAGCATTGGGAATCGTAATTATTTCATTATCTGGAGTAATAATCCTAGTTGAAAGAATTGTTTTTCCGATGACTTTTCCTGTTTTGCCATTGGCTTGAATAATATCTTCTAATTGAAAAGCTCTGGTATAAATTAGAAAAATACCACTAATAAAATTTCCAATTACAGTTGTAGAACCTAAAGTAATTAAAGCCCCAATAAACACTGATACGCCTTGGAATCCAGGAGAATCAGAAGCAGGTAAATAGGGAAAAATCAGAATTCCTGACAATGCGATGATCAGAAACTGCACAATATTGGATGTGGGTTCTGCCCATTCTGCATAAAATCCCTTAATTCTCATTCTTCTTCTTTTGATAGCATTAAAGAAAAATCTCGTAAAGCGAATCGCATAATAGGCAATAAAAACAATTAGGATAATTATTATCACATTAGGTAAATAACCGAAGAATCCACTGACAATTAAATTCACTGAACTCCAAAATACATCTAAAAGTTGTATCCCAAGGGATCTCGTCCAAGGAAA
>JBCCYD010000478.1:0-4757 GCA_039190385.1 Cyanobacteria bacterium P01_F01_bin.143
ATACATTCCAGCTCTCAACAAACTTGCATCTAGCTATAGAAGAAGTAATAACGTAGAACAAGCTATTACATTTCTCGAGCGTATTACCCAATTAAACCCTAATAATGACAAGGCTCATGCCAAACTAGCGAGAATCCAAGCCAATAAAGGTGATATGGAGAAAGCAGTTATAGGATATAAAAAAGCGATTAGCATTAACCAGGAACAACCTGATTGGGCTTTTATTGGCTTAGGAAAAGCATTACGTTCTCTTCAAAAATCATCTTAACGGTACTTTCAGCTTAGTCAATTTACCTGTATTTCTCAAAAATTTTGCGATCGCGGTCACTAAATTTCTTATCTCATAAGCTTTGGCCTGGCTTAAAAGAGCAAAGAAAACATAATACACTGATTAAAACCCTTATTGTACTAGACTTTGACTAGATAAAGATTGATTGTGGGTTCTGAAAATTATTTTGTGAGAAATGCAGGTTAGATCTTAACGACTTTCTTCTCTAATTATAGAAAATCAAGATTTTTGTTTTGAAAATATGTAATTAATTTCGTGTTACTACTTAATTTATGAAAACTAAAATAGTCACTTTTGGTAATTGTCAGCTAGGTCATCTAAAAAAAATATTAGTGTCATTATTACCTAGTTCAGAATTCGATATATCTTATTTGTCGAATAATACTAGAACAGGCAAAATGAAATCAAATCAGGATATTATTTCTGAGATCAGAGAATGTGATATCTTATTTTATCAACCATTGTCTAATTCTCATGGTGATCTATCAGCAAATAATATTAAAGCAAGCGTTAAAAAAAACTGCACATTAATATCAATACCATATATCTTTAATAGTGGAGCATATTCTCTTTGCCATGCACCTTTCGGCAAGAAACACTCCTACGGTTTTATTTTTGGTCAAGAATTTATTATTGATATTTTAAAGTCTGGTAAAGATCTAGAATCAATAATTGACGATTATAGAGAGGGGAAAATTGATTTTAATTTGGAGTCAAGGTTTAACGAATGTCTTGCAGAAATGAAAAGAAGGGAGTCAAATTTGTCAATAACCATAAAAGTTTCTGAATTTATTGAGCAAAACTATCAAAATCAAAAATTATTCGTAACACATAGTCATCCATCGAATATAGTATTTCGTGATATGATTTCACAAATAGTTTCTATCACACCATTACCAATAGATGAAAACAAACTTGTAAGCTTAGATTTTCCTGATTTAATAACAACTAATTGCCCAGTAACACCTCATGATATAAAAATTCATGGATATAAGTTTAATGCAGATACAGATTGGTTTGTAAAAGGTAAATCTCTTATTGAACTAATTGCGAGTAATGTAAATTCTTGAATATCATATTTCGCCCACAAGTAGGTGGTATCTACAGAACAATTCGTATGAACATGTCCCACTATTAATCTATAGTATTTACGTTATTATAGCTAACATTAAAGAATCTAAAAGAAATAAAAATAATGGGTATTCCAAAAAAAAGAAGGTTATAATATCAATAGCTTTATTGCATAATTTATTCATTTTTTGCTCAAAAGATATGCTACATATAAGTTTTGTGATAAACTTTTTAGTTAACAATCTTTGCTGTATAAAGATTTGAGATATTTGTGCAACAAAGCCACTATCAACTGTTACGTTTTTGCATAATAATCATTAGCATCCTATTACTATTAATTACTCAGTAAGATTACTGTAATAATGAATATGACAAGTAAAAAAGCCTTAATTACAGGAATTACAGGTCAAGATGGTTCATATCTGAGCGAACTCTTATTAGAAAAAGGCTACGAAGTTCATGGTATTATTCGTCGAACATCTACCTTTAATACAGATCGCCTAGAACATCTTTATGAAGATCCTCATAGCTCCAATGCTAGATTATTTTTGCATTATGGGGATTTGTCCGACGGAACAACTTTACGACGCATTTTAGAGGATGTTCAACCCCAAGAAATATATAATTTGGGTGCTCAATCTCATGTTCGAGTTAGTTTTGATTCTCCAGAATATACAGTAGATGCCGTTGGAATGGGGACATTACGTCTTTTGGAGGCGATTCGTGATTATCAAAAGCGAACAGGAATTGAAGTAAGGTTCTATCAGGCTGGTTCTTCAGAAATGTTTGGGAAAGTACAAGAAGTACCGCAAAAAGAAACAACTCCTTTCTATCCTCGAAGCCCTTATGCCTGTGCCAAAGTCTATGCTCACTGGCAGACTATTAACTATCGCGAATCTTATGATATCTTTGCGTGTAATGGCATTTTATTTAACCATGAATCGCCACGGCGTGGGGAAACCTTTGTAACTCGCAAGATCACTAGAGCAATTGCCAGAATTATGGCTGGACAACAAAAAAAGCTATATCTTGGTAATCTTGATGCGAAAAGAGACTGGGGTTACGCCAAAGACTATGTCAGAGCGATGTGGCTGATGTTACAACAAGATAACCCTGATGACTATGTAGTGGCGACGGGAGAAACTCATTCAATTCGAGAATTTTTAGATATCGCTTTTGGCTACGTAAATCTTGACTGGCAAGAATATGTAGCTTTTGATCCCAGATATTTACGTCCTACAGAAGTCGATTTACTTATCGGAGACCCGACTAAAGCCAAAACAAAATTATGTTGGCAGCCTTCTGTCGATTTTCCTAGTTTAGTAAAACTCATGGTAGATTCTGATCTGTTAGCTTTAGGCTTAAATTCTCAGAATATTCAAGAAGATGCGATTGTAGAGTCGCCGTTTCTTCGTCAAGCTGTTGCTGTTGCAGTAGATTAGTTTTTTTTCATTGGAATATACAATATAAGAACCATGATTAATTTCAACAATAAAAAAATTCTGGTTACTGGTGGAGCTGGCTTTCTGGGAAAACAAGTTGTCGAGCAACTGATTTTAGCAGGGGCTGATCCTGGGAATATTACTATCCCGCGGTCAAAAAATTGTGATTTACGTCGTCTCGATAACTGTTATAGAGCAGTAGAGGATCAAAATATAGTAATTCATTTGGCAGCCCATGTCGGGGGTATTGGACTAAACAGAGCCAAACCAGCCGAGTTATTCTACGATAACTTGATGATGGGAGCACAGTTGATCCACGCAGCCTATGAAACAGGAGTCGAAAAGTTTGTTTGTGTGGGGACGATTTGTGCCTATCCTAAATTTACGCCTATTCCTTTTCAGGAAGAGCATTTGTGGGATGGCTATCCAGAAGAGACGAATGCTCCTTATGGTATCGCCAAAAAAGCTTTGTTGGTGCAACTTCAATCCTATCGTCAGCAATACAACTTTAATGGAATCTATCTGTTACCAGTAAATCTCTATGGTCCAGAAGATAATTTTGACCCGAGAAGTTCCCATGTCATTCCTGCCTTAATCCATAAAATTCACGAGGCGCAACAAACAGGAGCTAAAACTTTATCAGTTTGGGGCGATGGGAGCCCAACTCGTGAGTTTCTTTATTCCACCGATGCAGCCAGGGGTATCGTAATGGCTACCAAGAGATATGAGAAAAGTGAGCCAATTAATTTGGGAACACATCATGAAATTAAGATTCATGATTTAGTGTACTTGATTTGTAACTTGATGGAATATGAAGGAGAAATCATTTGGGAAACGAATAAACCTAATGGTCAACCTCGTCGTTGCTTAGATACGGCAAAAGCCAATCAAGAATTTGGCTTTAGAGCGGAAACTCATTTACGTGAGGGATTAAGATCAACCATCGCTTGGTATCGCCAGCATTGTCTGATTCCAGCTTAACCTCAGTTCGAGTCAAGATAGTTTTACTATAAATCTGGATTAATCCCGGCTTCCCGCAATAACCTCTCTAAACGGTCAGCCCGCTGATGCTCCTGCTCAGCTCGCTGCCGCTCCTGCTGTAATTGCTGTTCGACTTCTAGAGGAGAAGAAAACTGCTGATCATCTGGACGATAAAGCTGTAGTATGCCCTCTGATAACTCAAACCGAATCTTCAACCGAGGACTTACCCAATTATTTATCTCCTTAATTACTTCTAAATGATCCTGATCGCGAATACAACCACTTAAATCATTTTTATCTGGGTCATAAAGATAATATTCCTCCACTCCATAGCGCTCATAAAACAGTAACTTGCGATTCAGTTCCCCCTGTCGATTTCCTGGAGAACGAATCTCAAACACCACCTGGGGAGCAATGCCTTTTTCTTTCCATTGTTGATAAGATCCCCGATCTCCTTTGTTTACACCAAACACTACCATCACATCTGGTGCTTGACGAGTTTTATTATCTCCTTCGAGTGGATACCATAATAAATCCCCGGCGACAAAAACTTCAGGATTATCAGCAAACAGCCAAGATAAATTGTGATAGATCATCATAATCCAACGAAATTGTACTGTATTATCCGCCATTGGCTGACCATCAGAATCGGGATAAATAATATTCTGTTGAGTGGTGATTTTCGGTTGTGCAACCATATACTGATCTCTCCATCAACTTATGTATTAATATTCTAATCTCAATAATCTCACCTTAGATATTGATTTTAATTATTATGCGATCGCAATACCATAAAGAGATAGCGATACAATAAGATTTATCTATAATCAGCCTAATACTAAATCCGATTTAGATATAACTCTTATGAAATTAGTTATGGGCTAACCAATGGTAGTTAGTTAAATTCTTGATTTCTTCATTCATTGTCATCAGAGTAGTACAGCGTTTTACTAAGATTTCTTCAATCTCATTAA
>JBCCYD010000479.1:0-4752 GCA_039190385.1 Cyanobacteria bacterium P01_F01_bin.143
AAATAATAGGTGATACGCTACCGTTAAGTGCGAAATTACAGAGATAAGGATAGCTGCTCAATGTGGCTGTCCTATCTTACTTTTTTAGGGAAATATGAAGCTTTATTTTTATACTGTAAGTGATTCTTATATAAATTTCTTGAAGCAGATAGAGAGAAAAGTACCAAATAATAACTATTCCAACAGAAAAAAACTCTTTATAGGTATTGTCTTAGAGATAAACGGTCATAAATATTTAGCCCCACTAACATCATATAAAAAAAGTCAAGATAATATAAGTGACTCCTCCCCAACGATAGAAAAGCTTCATGAAAGGGGCAACCCAGATAACAAATTAGGAATGATACAGTTCCGATACATGATTCCAGTAATTGACTCAGAAATACAACTTCTTGATATCGAAAATCAACCAGAACCATATAAGAGTATGCTTTATAAGCAATTTGAGTTTATGAAGCTCAGGACTAATACAATTCTAAAGAAAGCGAGAAGACTACACAAGCTTGTTGTGGAGACAAAAAAAGATTTTTTTTGTAGAAAATCTTGTGATTTCAAATCCTTAGAAGAAAATTATCGAAACTTCAGTTAAATTTATATCCTAATCAAATAATTAACTCTTAAAAAATTGGGAACCCAGAATACAGGAAACTCTTTTTAATCAGAAAAAATATCTAATTGCTCAATAAGCTTCCCTGAATTTTTCTTGCCATTTTTACTACTTTCAGGACTAATTTGTTGAATCCCTTTCCGTAAACCCAAAGCAATCTTACTATGCTTTTCAATCTGTCCCATTACCTGCCTCGCCCTAGAAATCACAGAACTCGGTAAACCCGCTAATCTTCCCGCTTCTATGCCATAGGACTTACTCGCTCCACCAGGACAAACTTGATGCAAAAATATAATTTTATCTGCCATTTCTTTAACAGTAACTTGATAATTAGCCACATTAGTTAAAATCGAAGCCAGCTCATTTAATTCGTGATAATGAGTTGCAAAGATAGTCCGCGCCTGAATTTCCGTTGCCAAATATTCCGCCACCGACCAGGCGATCGCGAGTCCGTCAAAAGTAGCCGTTCCCCGACCAATCTCATCCAATAAAATCAAAGATTTCGTCGTCGCATGATTCAAAATATTAGCCGTTTCATTCATTTCCACCATAAAAGTAGACTGCCCCGTTGCCAAATCATCCACCGCACCAACTCTAGTAAAAATGCGATCGCAGATAGCCAATTCCGCCTCCGTCGCCGGAACGAAACTACCAATCTGTGCCATCAACTGAATCAAACCAACTTGCCGCAAATAACAACTCTTCCCACTGGCATTTGGCCCCGTCAAAATAACCAAATCAGGACTAATTGAAGATTTATGACCATTATTCAGCGCTGAATCCACACCACAATTACCCATATTGGTCGAATTAGGCACAAAGAAGCCATCCCCTAAAGACTTTTCCACTACAGGATGTCTACCTTCCAGGATAAAAATCTCTCTGCCCTCAACCATTTGGGGACGACAATAATTTTGATAAACTGCAATCTCTGCCAAGCCCGCCAAAACATCGATCGCGGCAATGGCCTTGGCAATCTTCCGAATCGTCGAGGCTTCTTCCCCAACCTTACTGCGTATTTCGGTAAAAATTTCGTATTCTAAATTGAACAAATCATCCTTGGCCGTTAATATCCGAGTCTCTCTTTCCTTTAATTCCGAAGTAATATATCTTTCTTCATTCTTTAAAGTCTGCTTGCGCTTATAATTCTCGGGAGCCAGACTGGCCTTGGAACGCGGCATACTAATATAGTAGCCAAAGGTATTATTATAGCCAACTTTGAGATTTGGCACCCCAGTCCGCTCTCTTTCAGTGACTTCGAGATTAGTTAACCATGCTTTATCCTCTTCCAATCTTGCTTTCATCTGATCCAATTGGGAATTAACTCCCTCACGGATCAATCCGCCTTCATTGAGTTTTTGTGGTGGCGATTCGACTAAATTATCAATTACATAGTGTCCCAATTCTTCTAACTGAGGGGGTATCGTTTGTACTGCTTTGAGATAGGGAGAAGTTCCATAGGATGCGATCGTCGCCACATCGCTTAATCTGACTAAAGATTCACCTAAAGAGTGTAAATCCCGAGCATTAGCGCTTCCCGAGCTGACTCTGCCTGATAAACGTTCGATATCATAAATTTTCTTGAGTGTGGTTCGTAAATCTTGTCGCAAAGAAGTATTGGTCACTAATTCTGCGATCGTCTCTTGCCTGGCATTAATTCCCTTGATATCAATCAAAGGTTGCAATAACCAACGGCGCAAAGCTCTACCACCCATTGCCGTTCCCGTCTTATCCAAAGCCCATAACAAAGAACCATGAAATATACCATCTCTAACGGTTTGAGTAATTTCCAGATTACGCCGACTTTGATTGTCTAAGATTAAATAATCTGCCAAACTGTAACTTTTGAGTGGTTGCAGAGGAACCTGATAAGCCTTTTGTGTATCCTCAACATATTCGAGTAAACCACCAGCAGCTCGCACACCCAAGGGAATTTTTGCACAACCCATTCCTTCTAAGGAAGATAGATTGAAACTGTCTTTTAATCTTTGAGTAGCTTCTATGAGGGTAAAAGGTTTCTGCGATCGCAATGAATAACAAAAACTCTCGGGCAAACAGTCTGCCAAATATTCCGATTGTTCCCCCGGACGCAACAGTCCATTAATATCTGGGGCATTGGTGGGAATTAGCACTTCCGATGGTTGCAAACGCAATAATTCCAATGAAAGATTATTAAGATCTTGAGATTGGGTAGTCGCAAATTCCCCCGTGGAAATATCTGCATAGGCCAAACCCCAATGTTCTCCAGCAATTACTACCGCCGCTAAGAAATTATTGCGACGAGCAGTGAGCATGCCATCATCGGTGAGAGTTCCTGGGGTTAATAACTTCTGGAGTTCCCGTTTGACCATTTTTCTACCTGCGGCGGCAGCAGTAGCGGCATCTTCTACTTGATCACAAATGGCGACAGCATAACCTTTTTCGACAAGTAAAGTACTGTAGCGTTCTAGGGCATGATGGGGAACTCCAGTCATGGCAACTCGACCGATGCCCGCTTCTTTACTGGTTTGCACTAATTCTAAGGCTTGAGAGATGGTTACAGCATCCTGGAAGAAGCATTCAAAGAAATCACCTACCCGATAGAGTAATAAAGCATGAGGATATTTTTCTTTCATCTCTACGTAATGTTTATACATAGGAGAAAGCTCGGCTTTATCTACTTTTGTATAGTCGGTACATATATTGGTTGCAGATTTATGAGTTCTGTTTGCTTTGCTTCTCGGTGACATAAAAGATTATCTTGCAAATACTAATAATTATTTATACTACAGGTTTTGTAGCATTTGGTTTCTTTCATATTCGCGATCGCAAGTACAGAGATTCACTTTGCGGTGTGTGCAATGTCAACCAAGTGTACTTATAATTAAGCTTTAAAAATAAATAATTGTTTCCTTAATATGTTGCCTAATTTCTGAGTTACGTATCCCTTCTAATCCCACATTTGTTAGAACATCTGTTTTTTTCTCCAAGAGATATTCTAGATATTCGACAAATTCCACAAACTTTAAGCCAATTGGTCTGTCAAACTCGACGACAATATCAATATCGCTATTTTCAACTTGAGTTCCCTTGGCATAAGAACCAAATAATCCAATACGCTTCAATCCATAGTTTGAGGATAAATATGAATGGTTCTCTTTTAATTTCTGTATAATCTGTTCTCTAGTCAGCTCCATAGTCTTTTTTCCCTTTACTTTATGCGATCGCTAATTGTAAGGAATCGTCAGATTTTCATCTTCCAATAACATTTCAAGTACTTCTCGTAAATTTTCTTGCAACTCGTCCAAAGTTTCTCCCTGAGAATGTGCTCCTCTAAATCCAGGGATATAACCAACATAGAGATTTGTATCTAAATCTTTTTCAGCAATTACTGTAAATGTTTTCATAGATCTTCAGTATATTCTAGGTTGTTTGTATTATCTTTGCTATACTTCATATAAAATTACTTACGTAAAACAAACATGGCAAATCCAGAACATCCTGCCAAACTCTCAATAAGAGTAAAGTTTTGGAATGAATTGCGAGAGAAAAGCGCCTATATAAAAATAAATCTCGAAGGTGCCAATCTCAAATATGTCAACCTTGAAGGGTTCAACCTTGAAGGACTCAACCTCAAAGGTGCCAATCTCGAAAATGCCAATCTCAAAGGTGTCAACCTCAAAGGTGTCAATCTCAAAGGTGCCAACCTCAAAAATACTGATCTTAGAGAGGCCAAACTCGTCAATGCGATCTTTAAAGGTGCCAATCTCGAAAATGCCAACCTTACAAGCGTTCAAGCATTAGCAACTAATTTTGAAGGTGCAATCCTTACTGGTGCTTGTATTGAAGACTGGAATATAAATAGTCAAACAAATCTTCAAAATGTAAAATGTGACTATGTTTATTTAAAGGGAATTTATTCTCCAGTAAAAGAAAAGTGGATTTATAAAAATCGTGTCCCCCACTATCAAGGAAAAATCTTCACTGAAAAAGAATTTACTAAACGCTATCAGAAGATCTATGCCTTACCCATAACTATGGAAAAGATTGCCATGACTGTACTCTAATCATCAAAGAGCGAGGCCGAATCACCTTCAAAGAAGGAATCGTTGAGTAGCTCTTTCATTTTCCTATAGACAAGTCGATGGTCTTCAACCCGAAGCCAG
>JBCCYD010000480.1:0-4746 GCA_039190385.1 Cyanobacteria bacterium P01_F01_bin.143
CTGAATTTAGTGAACATTTATTATTTAGCCAATCAGAATATTTTATTGAACATTATTGTAAGACAGGAGAAGGACAATGGTTGTTACAGGAATATCGAGACAATGAGGTAGAAATTATTTTAGAATCTGTGGGAGTTTCTTTGTATATTAATGAGCTTTATGACGGCATAAGCTTTGAGTTAGTTTAATAATAAATTATTCGATATTTTTTACTGTTTTTTCAGGAATATAGCAAAAATAAATCATATTTTAGGAATCTTAAAAACCATGGCCAATTGCAAAGTTACAATATGTAATTTTTGTGAACAATTTTTATTGATCAATTTAGAGGAGTTATCTTAAAATTCAATAAAAACCTTTTTAGCTCTCGTAAGATATATGACCAATCTTAGTTCACAGAATCAACAAAACCAGCCTTTTCAAGATAAATCGCCCAAGCAATCTAGCGGTTTTGAATTAATAATTGGGTCAGTACTGAAAGAAATACTAACAAGTGGAATAAGACTTATTTTGTTTGGAAGTGTTTTACTAATATTGTCAATGTTTCTTGGGTTGTTGGGGCACAAGAAACAACAATTTAAGGGAACAGGGGAAATATTACCAATATCAGGAGAAATAGAAATGGTAATGGAAGAAATCCCAGTGCCAAGTAAATGGCTATTGAACTCTGCTAGTGGATTTTTTTTCAATGTAGGAATTGCTTTAATTGCTGCTGGATCAGTAGTCATTACAGTTGAACTGAGATCTAATCAAGAAAGGGAAAAAAAACATGACAAGCTTCTCACTACAATGGATAATAAAACTGAGAAGATACTTGGAGCTATAGAAGAAAATACAAAAGAAAAAATCAATGATTTAACCATAGCTTCACAAGATACTATAATATCTTCCTTAATTCAAAACAAAAATATATTTAATCAAGTTAAAAATCATATTCTTCGTCAAGACTTTATTGTAGAAAAATATCTAGTAAAAATATCGCTTGCTTGGGATCATGATCTAGACAGAATCATTGAAACGACTTCTATAAAATACTATGCTTGTAATATTTCTCAAAACCAGAAATCATACCCAATCAACTTTTATGTTTACAACAATGCTTTAAATTACCATTCAACATCTCGTATTACTAAATACCACGTCAATGGCTATGATTACTTATCTAAAGATTTACACAATAAGATGGAAACCCAGAGAATGGAGGCGCAACAATACATAGGATTTTATACAGAAATAGACATTAACTGCAACTCAAAAGCAAAAATAGAGATAGAATTTGTAGCTTATCGTGAGGCGAATGACCATGAAATTTTTTTAGTAGCACAAATTACCGACACAATGACACTTCAAATAAATGATATCCCTCAAAATATCAAGGTGTTTTGTGTAAATTTACATCCACTAAAAGATACTCAAGAAGAACTCGATAAAGTTTGGAAAATTAATACTGGACTTTTTCCTTATCAAGGTTTTTATTTGTGTTGGCAGAAAGATCGAGAAATAAATATAAATTCTGCTTCTATTGCAAAAAAGATGCTATAGTTGACTGTCTTATAGCGACTTTTTTCTCTTGAATAGAAGGTGATAATTAGAAAAGATTATTTTCGTAACAGCTAATGTTAGTAAAACAATAACCAAAGCAGCAGTCCAAAGGGGAAAAGTAATACCCAAAATAGATAAAGAAATTGAACCGATCGCTTCTATAGTCGCAATAATAAAATTGCCGAGACCACCCGTAACACCTGTGGAGGCTAATCTAGTAGCACTAGATAATGTTCCTATAATCCCCGCTGTGCCACCACCAACAACCGCCGCCATTGTCCATTGCAATACAGGATCCGTATGACCTAAAGTTGCTGCTGTGATCATAGTGCCAATTCCAACCGCGATGGGTATTTGGATAGTATCTAAGAGATTATCAACCAAGGGAATATAATAAGCCGAGATTTCTACAATCGTGGCAATCCCTAACGCGATCGCAGCCTCACTCGTATTCAACCATTCAAATCCTGGAGCCACAGGAATATGTCCATAAATGGCGGCTAAACTCATAACCAAGGGTGGAATGAAAACGCGAAAGCCACAAGCGGCACTTAGAGTTATCCCTAAACAAAGAGCAATAATAAATTCCATATTTCTTTATTTAATTCAATTATTGGCGTTAAGAAGCGATAAGATCCTGAATTTCTTTTTGAGACATAGCATGCCGAAAATCAAGAATTTCAATGATAATCAGCTTTCCTTTTTCAGAATAATGTAATATTGTTTCACCGTCTTCTTCCGCATAAGCAATAGGCTCGTCAGAAAGTTCAATTAATAAAACATCTACATCTTTACTATAATTTATTTTTTTCATAGCGAATTCTTTTCCCTGGATAGACAGTAATAATTAAAATAAATGCATTAAATTCTCTGTAAACTACTCGAATTACTAAACTTTTGTTCAGTCTTTTTTGCGCAATGCACTTATTATTCTTCTTGATTTCTAATTTATCAGGAGACTTAATCGTCTCGCAAACTAATTTTGAACTAATGAAAAGTCCATGACTCTTTAATAGCTTTAGTTTAAGTTGAGCATGATCACTAAATCGAATATCCTTATACATCAATATCAAATTTAAATTGCGTATATCATAATGATTTTCTTAAGACCTGTCTTGATGATAATTTGCTAATAATCTTATCAGCTGCTCTTGTTCGAAAGCGGCCACAATATTAGAGAATTTAAAATTAATGATGTGATTGTACATTATTTTATAGCGATCGCGCTCATCATAAAGATCAGCATAATAATCTCCCTCTACAGCATATAAAATCGGAAAAATAGACTGAAGATAATCAAAAAAATCAGGAATCGTTATTCTTTGAAAAGCATTTAAACACCAATGATTTAGCTCCAAAACAATAATTGGTCGAAATCTCTCAATAGCATTTCTTGCTCCCTCAATCACTTCTTTCTCAAAACCCTCAACATCTATTTTAATAAAATCAATTTTTTGAATCTCTAAATTATCAATAATATCGTCTAATCTCCTAGCCTCAATCTTCTCTGTAACATGACCAGTACTAATCCTGGTCTTATTTGAAATAAAGCCGCCTGATCTATTTGCTGGCGAATAAGTTATCTGGGAGGTAATATTACTAGAACCTAAAGCATAATTATGTAATGTAATATTTTCTAATCCTGATTGTTGAATATTTTTTTGCAATAAATTGAAAGTTGTGGGAGATGGTTCAAAAGAAATTACTTGATCAGCTAATTCACCAAATAAGATGGAAGTACAACCAATATTTGCGCCAATATCCATAACTAAATCATCATCTTTAATTAATGTTTGGAATAACTTCACCATCTTTGGTTCGAAGCCATTCTGGTTTATCAAGGTCTTAATCAGATTAATAATTGATGATTTTAGCCCGCTTCGCATCTGGGGAAGATAATCATCATCTGAGACAATTTGATATTTTTTATCACCAATTTTAAGATTAATAAATTTTTCTTTCATCGTAAAAAAAAGTTGGTATCATCCGGGCAGTATTAGTTGAGATTAAACCAACTTTTAAATTCCTGTAGTCATGCTGAAAAATAGTTCGAGATCTTTGATTGTCAAAATCATAATCGGTTTCGCGATCGCCCTAGGAATTCATGCTTGTGATAATTCTAATATTTCTGACAACCAGAATACTAGCAATCAAGTAATCCAGATTGGAATTTCCTCCGAAAATCTGATCTTTGAAGACAAAATAGTATCCCTAACCAGAAAAGCTACAGGAAAACAGGTTGAATTCCAAGCAAAAGGCTCGATAAAACTCACAGACTTAGCCTGCTCTGGGCAACTTTCGGCAATTATGATCGCCGATGAAATGTGGCCGAATATTAAATGCCCTGATGCTAGTTGGGTCAACACTTCAGACTCAGTTTACTCGACTCGAATTCAGTTTGCCCTGCCCGTAGCAAAAGCAAAAGAATTAGGTTGGCTTAATCGAGTAGTTAGTCGCCAAGAAGTTCTTGAGGCTCTGCGATCGCAAAAAATTCGCTTAGCCACGACCACCCCAACTCATTCTAATAGTGGTTACAATACCCTACTTTGGCTCGTGCGAGGAGAAATTGGTTCCAGTTTAACTCCTGAGCAAATAACCCCTGAATCATTAACTCAACTTCAGCCAATTTACCAGAATTTAGCTGTTTCCAGCGAAAGTACTTCTTATCTGGCTCAAAAACTCTCTCAAGAATGGCCAAATGATACTTTAGCGGCATTATATCGTTTTCTCTACACACCAGATGGCAAGGCAGTTTATCATCAAGGCAATACATTACCACTGCCGCAAAAAGTTGCTTTGATTGATGTTTCCCCAGCAATCTCCGTTTCTCCTACTTGGTTTGTCACCACCAATAATGAAAAATTGAAACAAAAACTAATTGAAGATGTCTTTGGCAAATTAGAAACCAACAGCCAAGATTTACTAAAGGAATTAAAACGACTTAATCCTCCTTTAGCAGAAGGAATTACCCAAGAATTTACTCCCGTTGCCGAAATACATCGCAATTTACTCAATAGTTTTCATCCCAATATTCGTCAAAAACGCTGGATTGTCGGAGTTGTAGATGCTTCAGGTTCGATGCAAGGGACAGGTTATCGGGAATTACAAGCGGCATTCCTGGAACTTCTTAGGAATGAGGATTAAATAAAATAGCAAAGATATCGAATTAAGAGATGACTATATTTTGGCAGTTTTGTGGGATGC
>JBCCYD010000481.1:0-4744 GCA_039190385.1 Cyanobacteria bacterium P01_F01_bin.143
TGAATATTTAAAGGACTATTATGTTGTTCTAGGATTTGCATCTCATACTTACAATTACAAGAATTTATTAATATTGTAAGCTTATTTAGTTGATTTTGTATGAATAAGTGCCCACACAAAATTAATGACTAATCACCTATTATACTAAATTCTGTTTACATGCCCCACTTATTTTCAAGACTAAAACAAGTCTGTGCCTTTGGCTCGTCAAATTAAAAAGTGTGTTTTAAGAATCGGATTTAGTATTAGCAATTAGTAATTAGCCATTAGCAACTAGCAATTAGCAATTAGCAATTACTGCCAATTTCCAACCAAAACAAAAGGAGACCAATAAAAAGGATGACTAAAATCCTCAGAATTAATTAAAGCCAACTGAGCTTGACGCAAAGATTCCGCCTTATTAATACTCGATTCAGATTGAACTAAATCTTGATAAAACTCATTCATTAACAAAGTAGTAGATTGATCCTTCACTGACCATAAAGTAGCGAGAGTACTTCTAGCTCCCGATCGCACTGCAATGCCTGCCATGCCCAAGGCCGCTTTGGTGTCTCCTGAAGCGGTTTGACAGGCACTAAGAACCATTAGTTCAATTGGTTTAATCTTGCCGGCTTCCCGATTGCGCAGTAGATTGGCAAATTCATTGACTTGAATGCGATCATTCCAGGTGATGATAAAAGTATCCTCGGGATCGGAACTAAATTGACCATGAGTCGCTAAATGAACGATCGGCGCATCAGTTTTTTGTAGTTGTTGTTGCAGATTAGCATCCGTAAAATCTTGATCTAGTAGTAGTCTTGAAGCAAATTGCTCAGAAATATTGGTGACTTCTTCTCTGACCCCAGGTAAGGCGGAAAATCCCTGATTGGATTCGCTGACTCCGGCAACTACGGCCTTCAGTTTTTTGGTTTCTAGGTTTTGAGATGGTAATAGTTGTAAACCTGGAGTGAGAGCAATATTATACTTTTCGATCGCATATTGTTCGCCATCATAAAGTGCGGCCATGGGGATATTACGCAAACTGCCATCAAGGACAAAAGCCAGGGTTTCGATTTCCTGTTGCTCCAATTCTGCTTCGGCAGGTCTAATTAACCAATCGTAAACTTGAGCCGATAGTTGTAAACGTTGTGTATTAGAAAAAATGGGATTGAGAGATTGATACAGATTGTCTATAGTCTCTTCGATTTCGGCTTCTGGTAGCTTGGTGGAATAGTAACTTAAAGAGCGATCGGGTAAAGATAAAATCACTGCTAGGCGATCGCGTAAAATTATCGGATAAATAACCGCTGCTGTGACATCAATTTCATCAATTTGCCTTGGTTCAGCGTCTAAACAAGCTTCTTGGAAAAAGTTTTCTAATTCTGCTAGCTGTAATGATTCAATGACTTCTCTAGCTTGTTCGAGTTGTTCTTGACTAGGATCTGCATCTAATAATAAACCAACTAGTTCACGATAAACTGGCTCGACACTATCACGGAAAGAAAACTGAGCATCGGCATTAGCTGCGACCAGAGAACCTCGCAAGGATTGTAGATGAGCAACGGCTTCGGTATAGGGTGCGATCGCGCCTTGCTTATCTCCTTGAGCTTGCATTAATCGACCGAGTTGCCATTGCCATTGATAGGCAATATCGGTAGCATTTAGCATTTCTCCCAAGTTAAGAGCCTGTTCTGTATATTTTTGTGCAGTTTGCCATTGTTGCTCTTGTTCATAGTAATGACCAATAGTGCCTAAAACATAGGATTGGGCTCTTTGATCGCCCAGATCTTGAGTTTGCTCTAAGGTTTGTTGGAGCAAATCTTCAATGGGATTGGTCAATTCATAGGATAAAGAATTGCTGGCTTGTAAGTTAATCAAGTTTTTGGCTAAATTAACTTGGGCATAAATTAGCGGACGACTAGAAGAGAGAGGATTTACAGTTGAGGAATCACGACGCTGAAGTTGGCGTTTTGGATTTTTATGTAGAGAAATTGGTTGCTCTTCTGAGTTGAGAGCTAGGGTTTGGGTGCCTAATTGGGATAATAGGGTTTGAATTTGCGGCAATAGGGATTCGGTTGCTTGCCATTGCTCGGTGGTAACGAGGAGCCCCATCAAGTTGATTTGAGATTCTAATTGTGTGAGAGGGTGAATAGTTTTCTCTGCTGCTTCTTGATAGAATGCGATCGCATCCTGATGATTTTCCAGGAGTCGGGCATTATTTCCCAGGCTTAATAGGGTTGCACTGGTTTCTTCTGGTAAATTCAGCTCTTGGGTCAGGGCCAAACTTTTTTGCAGCATTTCCTGGGAGTCTTTGAGATTGCCAATAATTTGTAGAGTCGAGCCTAAACTGCGGAATCCCAAAGCTTTGAGTAGAGGATCACTTTGTTGTTCGAGGTCTTGGGCAATTTCTTCGAGAAGTTTTTGCGATCGCCGATGTAACCCTAAAGCCTGTAAAGCTTGAGCCTGATTAATCTGACTACCAATCGCGCCAATTTTATCGCCCGCATTTTCATAAGTGGTTGCTGCTTGCTGCCAAATTGCTAATGCTTCTTCTGATTTACCTTTTGCTAATAACAAACTGCCTTGAGTATTGAGAGCCTGAGCCAAAACCGCCCCATTACTATTTATGATTTCTGTTTGTAAAATTTCTAGGCTTTGGTCAATATCTTGTTCTGCGCTTTGCCATTGTCCTAATTCCTGACGAGCCAAAGAAAGATAGTTTAAACTGATTGCTCTATGTAATTGATTATCCTGTTTTTGATATGCTTGCTCGGCTTGTTGCCAAGAGTTGACTGCTTCTGTATATCTACCTGCTTCATAAGCCATACGGCCTTGATTAAGCAAAGTGGCAGCATCACTTCGGGCATGATTGGATGCAGCAACCAGGGGAATCTCTTGGGTAGATGAATTAGCAACTCTGGGCATAGAAGTTGCCATAGTTAGAGCAAGAAAACTAAGGTAAATAGGGAAACGCCAAGAATAAATAGGTTTTATCATGTTAAGAAATTAGGATAAGAGCAATTATTTAGATGTAGAGACGTAGCATGCTACGTCTCTACAATCTGCTGCTACGTCTCTACGGTCGCCGAAACGTCCGTACAAAAATCAGATTTTTAATGCAGGCACTTATGATTACTTTGCCCAAAATCATGGCGTTCACTAACGGGAAGATGAGCCAGTAGTTCAACATTGCCTTGTTGATTGATTTTCCAAGTTTGGGCTTCAAGGATTGTGGGCTTTTGTGAATCTTTAGGGATATCTGGATTATTTGTTATTTGATTTGGGTTATCACTGAGTATTCGTAAATCTTGCCAAAGAGTTTGACCGCGAAGATATTGCCCAGGATTTTCTGGTAGGCCACCTTGACCCGCGATCGCGAATTGATTATCCCCGACATCACAACTCGTAATAATTTCTTTTGTCTCATCAAGAAAATTATCTGGTGACTGATTAAATTCCAGAAAGTGATCGCCATTAAAATTATCAATATTAATCTCTCCATCTAAACCGAATTCAGAACTAGCACTAACCAAACTATTAGAAGAAATAAACAAACCTTGAGTAGTAACATCAATATTGTCCTCATCTCCTAATTCAGTAGAAGCTGTAATTCCCACGCCCTGATCAACTAAAATATCATCAGCATTAATATTTAAATTTCCCGTATTTCCTGTTCCATCATTGCGGACTGTAACCTTTGCACCGTCAGTAGTTGTCAAATTCGGAGTATTGATATTGAAACTACCCGCATTACCTGTCAGAGAAAGAGAAAGATTTAATACTTGTTGTGCAATAGGGTCGAGGATAATAGCACTAGAATAAATTAAACTAAGATTCACTAAATCTATCTCCAGGGCAGGCGCATACAAACCTTAATATTTCAAGAACGTTCTGCAAGTACTGATGATCATGGATGTCACTATTATGTCATTATTATAGACAAGGAAGTTATCACTGTAATCATTAGACTGAAAGATATTGTGTATATATATCTAAAATTTTGAAAAATTAGTCAATTTTTTAAGGTAACAACATATGAAATCTAGAAATTTATTCATTATCGGTATTTCTGGCTTAATTCTTGCTTCTACAGGGGTACTATTAACACCTGATACTGCTGAGTCGAGTTTTCCTTATTTAAGTACAACATTAGTTGCTTATGATAAAAACACTTATTCTCCGTATCAATCAGGAGCAACGCATCTATCTGATTTTGTCACAATCAAGATTCCATCTTATCCCGCCTATGTATATGCACATGGACCGGAGAATAGTGATGTAGACCTATTAGTTTATGACCGGGACTTCAATCGTATACTAGACAAAGATACGCCTAATAATCGTGCGGATTTTGGTCAGGATGTTTCGGGAACTTATAAGTTTCGAGTATTTTTAGAAAGATGTCCAAATGATCAAGAAAGATGTACAGTTCATCTTAGACATAGCAAAGTAGGAAAATGGCATTAGTATATGGCTAACATAATTTTTTAGAGTTGATTCGTGAACTCTTTGTGATCCTGATAAAATAAGGCCTAGGCAAAATGAATTATTTTGTCTATTTAATGTTTGGAAAATAATCATAGTAGAATTTCCAGGCTTCTTACGATTTGCTTTGTAAATCAACTCTTATAGAGAGTAGCAAATTTAACTGGATTAATCTTCCAAAAGTCAAAATATCTTTATAGATAAGACTTTTAATAAAGAGTTTGCTTGGGATTACTGTAGGATCAAGTAGATTTTGCTATCCTAGAATTCTTTTCTATAA
>JBCCYD010000482.1:0-4740 GCA_039190385.1 Cyanobacteria bacterium P01_F01_bin.143
AATGATAATAACTAAGAGTCTATTCAGCTTGGTTTGTCAATCGCTATTTAATTAAGTATATTAACCAAGAATAGTCTATGATTAAATTCTTATTTTTAATGAGCTTCTCAAAAATACATCTTGACGTGCGGAATGTGAGTTAGATATCATTGCGGGTTTTGATGAAAGTGATCCCATAACAGAAGAAGGGTTAGGGAACATACCCGAAGAAGGATATACTAGCCTTCTGAGTACTACCGCATTAGAAGGAGCAAGGATTGGTGTATTCCGTGATTTGTTTCGTTCTGGCCCAGTTCATGAAGAATCTTTAGCTATAATCGATGAGGCAATTGAGGATTTAGCGGCAGAAGGAGCGACAATCATTGATGATGTCAGTTTAGGATTTAATCTATTTGATTTTCTTGCTGGTGCACGCCTTAATGTTCTTGAGTTCAAGTTTGCGCTCAATGACTATTTTGAAAGTCTTAGCTCCGATGCCCCCGTACAGACTATCCAAGATATCATTAATGATGGCAGATTTTTACCGAGTTTAGGCATTAGGCTCGCAATTTCTCAATCAATAGATTCTCTAGAAAACAACAACACATATATAGAACTGTTATCTCAAAGAGAATTTTTACAAGAAGCAACTGTTGCTCTTATGGATGAACTAGATTTAGATGCTCTAATCTATCCAATGAAGACAGTTCCCGCTCCCCTAATTGGCGAAATTGACTCAGGATCTGACAATCCTTTTACCTCAATTGCCGGATTACCAGGTATTGTCATTCCTGCTGGTTTTACATCTGATGGATTACCTGTAGGCTTAGAAATTACGGGTAAACCTTTTAGTGAAGCGAAATTGATAGGATTTGCTTATGATTATGAGCAAGCGACTCTACATCGCAGCCCTCCAGAAAATCTATCTGATATTAATCTCGAATATGTTAACGGTAATTCTGATTCTGGTATCAGTTTTAAAGACATTAGAATCTCTCTACTCGAAACTGATATTTTAACTAGCACTGAAAATTCAGACTTAGCTATTTTCCCGGAACCAGAGATTACATCTTTAGTCTAGTTAGCTTTTGATAGTGCATATTTGGCACTAAATACTACTCACGTCTTTGCTTCAACTGGTTCTAGCGATTCTGCCAGCTTTCGCTCCCGCACCAACATGAAAAGACTAAAGCCAAAAGCAAAAGAAATCGAGAAAATGAGGGCGATGTAGATTCCCCAAAATTTCAACTTAAGCTTTCGGCTCTCGGCCACCAGAAAAACAATTGCTAGCACAAGAACAACTGTGAGGTCTGCTGCAACAAAGCTAGAAGCAGCATTAGCCCATACCTGCTCAACAAAAGTTGGTAAGTCAAAAACTAGGGTATTCTCAGACGCAATCTCATCCTGAGCTGCCGTCATAAACTGTACCAGAAAGTAAATCGGCCAGATAAATCCAGCCACAGTCATTGCGGCATATATTGCTTGTCGAAAGCGATTCCAAAACATTGATAATTTATTAATTAATTCAGCTCTGTATATTATATATAGTTTTCAAAATGCAAAAGTAAGATTTTCTCATTCAAACCAAGCTAGTAAATCATCTATACTGCTAAAATCAAGCAAAGCTTCTCCAAGATTTTCTAATTGTTCCAGAGATAGAGATTCAACACGCGATTGTAACTCAGGTGGTAATTCTCCTATCCCTTTGTTTAATTGTCGAAGGATAAGCGATCGCGCTTCAACCTCTTTTCCTTCTTCTCTCCCTTCTTGTTTAATCTCCTGATAGACCCGTGTTTCTTTTAGTGTAATGCCCAACATTTGTTCTACCTCCCTTTAAACATTGAACATTAGACATTGAACATTGAACAGACATATAGGCAAATGGTCAATGGTCAATGATAAATGTAAAGCTGGATATTGTTGAAATAATCTATAAAATATTGAATCTCGACGCATGAAAGCTTTTGCTATTTTTTTATCAGACTTACTCTATATTTAATCATATTTGATGAATATGCGATCGCTAGGTTCCTTTGGCGACAAGTACTAAAATAACTAAATTTCTATTTCTTTTCTGTTTGTCTGGTCGGACACCACAGTATCCGCTTGTTGTTTGACCGATAATTCTATTAATTCAATTCTCTGGGCAATAGTTGCTACTGTTGGTTTTTCAAAGATAGTTCTTAAGGGAAGTTCAATATCTAATTTTTCTCTAATTCTGGAATTGATTCTAGTTGCTGATAAAGAATTACCACCCAAATCGAAGAAATTATCCTCGACACTAACCTTATCTATTTGTAATACTTCTTGCCAAATAGCAGCAATTTTTATTTCCAAATCACTACGAGGTGTGACAAAAGTTTTGGTTTTTATTTCTGGTTTGGGTAAAGCTTTACGATCTAGTTTCCCATTGGTAGTTAAAGGAAAATCTTCTACGAAAACAAAAGAATTAGGAATCATATAGTAAGGTAATTCTGATTCTAAATAACGTCGTAGTTTTGCTTCAATTAGCTCTTGTTTAATTCCTTGGATTAAATTTTTATTTCCTGTTATATAGGCAATTATTTGAGGATTAACAGAAAGATCATCTCTAATAATCGCGATCGCTTTTTTGACTACAGGATACTGCTCTAAAACCGTTTCTATTTCCCCCAACTCAATCCGAAAACCGCGAACTTTCACATTATTATCAATCCGCCCTAAATATTGAATATTTCCATCAGGAAGATAGCAGGCCAGGTCTCCTGTTTTGTAAAGCCGTAGAGACGTTGCCCTAAAGGACTCGCTTCGCATCGCATGCAACGTCTCTATATTATTGAATGAATTCGGAATAAATTTTTCTGCTGTTAATTCAGGACGGTTTACATAACCTCTAGCTAATCCAACTCCTCCAATATATAGTTCTCCAGGGACGCCAATAGGATTGATTTGTTGTTGCGAATTCAGAATATAAATTTGTGTATTTGTGATCGCGTTTCCAATGGGCACAATTTTATCTTGATCATCATGACATTGATAGGATGTCACGTCGATCGCGGCTTCTGTAGGGCCATATAAATTATGTAATTCAGCATTAAGTTTTTGGAAGAATTTCTGTTTAATACCTACTGTTAAAGCTTCGCCACTACAGATAACTTTTTTGATACTTTGACAATTAGATACTTCTGCTTCTTCTAAAAATACCTGCAACATAGAAGGCACAAAATGTAAAACTGTAATTTTAGTCTCAGTAATTAAGTTCACTAAATAATTACTATCTTTATGCCCTTCTGGTTTCGCCATTACTAAACATGCACCATTTAACCAAGGCCAAAAGAATTCCCAGACCGAAACATCGAAGCTAAAGGGAGTTTTTTGTAATATGCGATCGCTTGTTGTTAATTGATATTGATCCTGCATCCATAAAAGACGATTTACTAACGCACGATGAGTATTAATTACACCTTTGGGTTTTCCTGTAGAACCTGAAGTGTAGATTATGTAGGCTGCATTGTTTGAAGTTAGAGCAGAGGGAGCCGAGGAAGCAGAGGGAGCCGAGGGGGCGGAGGAAGCAGTAGGGGCGCAAGGCTTGCGCCCGTTTAGATCAATTATTGTTAGTTTGTCGTTATCAATATTTTGTTGATGTTGGGATTCAGTTAAGACGATGTTGATTCTTGTATCTTCGATAATAAAATTGATTCTATTATTAGGATAATCAGGATCAAGCGGAACATAAGCGCCACCAGCTTTCAGAATAGCCAGTATCGCGATCGCCATTTTTTCAGATCGCTCTAAATATATTCCTACGGGAGTTTCTGGCCTGACTCCCAATTCTCTTAAATGATTGGCTAATTGATTAGCAGATTCGTTTAATTCTTGATAGGTATATTCTTTTTCTTCAAAGATTAACGCGATATTATCTGGTGTTTTCTCGACTTGTTCTGCAAATAATTCGGGAATGGTTTTGTCTAAAGGATAATCAACTTGCGTTTCTTGCCAGGATACTATTAGTTCTTGCTCTTGTGGTGTTAGTATTGATAATTCGCCTAATTTTTGTTGGGGATTATCAATTATTTGAGTTAGTAAATATTCAAAAGAATCTAGTAATCTACTAATCGTATTATCGTCAAAGCGATCGCTTTTATATTGGATCGCGATCGCTATTTCTGTACTCACTTTTACTAAACAAGTCAAAGGGAAATTGTTTGATTCTTGAATATCGATGGATTGAACCTTTAGTTTCTGGTTTTTAGCTAGTGATTTTGTATCAACAGGATAGTTTTCAAAGACAAAAATATTTTCTAATAATGGTGTTCCTTGAGGTAGCTCGCTCAATTCTTGAATAGTCGCCAGAGGAGTATATTCATATTGTAAATTTTCTATTTGCTGCTGTTGTAATTTTTCTAACCAGGATAAAAAAGAATCTGTATCTGATAATTGAACTCTCATTGGTAAGGTATTAATAAATAAGCCCACCATTGATTCAATTCCTGGAAAATTTGCTGGACGGCCTGAAGTAGTTGTGCCGTAGATAATGTCATCATTATTAGTGTAGCGACTTAATAGAATCGCAAAAACACCTTGAATAATGGTATTTAACGTCAAATTGTATTTTTGAGCAACTGATTTTAAAGCATTAGTTATCTCAGAAGATATTTCAATTTCTTGTTTTTGACTATTGGCTTCTTTATCTAAATTTTGTCCATAAATTTTTAATGATGATGTTTCCGTAAATCCTTGCAGCTTATTTTTCCAATAACTCTTAGCTAATTCTAAATCTTG
>JBCCYD010000483.1:0-4735 GCA_039190385.1 Cyanobacteria bacterium P01_F01_bin.143
AAGCAACTTCCTATTGTATAAGCCATCGTCATTTCTGTCCGCAGCTTTATCAACTCTTTTTAATTTCCCATGCCAATGTTCTACTTTATAGCCAATTAAATTATGATGTCTCTAAAATTTCCTCCCTATCTCAAGCCTGGAGATTCTGTAATTGCGATCGCAACTAGTGGTGTAGTCAAAGATATCCCAGCCTTGGAATCAGGATTAGATATTTGGCGATCGCGTGGCTATCAGGTCAAGTTAGATGATAATTGGGATGCTTGTGAGGGTTACTTAGCAGGAGACGATAAAACTAGACGCAATGTCCTCATCCAAGCCTGGAATGATCCCCAATATAAAGCAATACTCTGCATCCGAGGCGGTTACGGCAGCGCTAGACTTTTTCAGTCATCAGTTATCAGTCATCAGTTATCAGTTAAAAAAAACTCCCTGCTCCCTGCTCCCCGCCCCCCTGCTTCCCCTAAGTGGCTAATTGGGTTTTCTGATATTACGGCTTTGTTATGGAGTTTAGCGAAAGAAGAGATTGCTAGCTTACATGGGCCCATTCTAACCACTCTGGCCCAGGAACCATTATGGTCGCAACAAAGAATGTTTGACTATCTTGAAGGCAAAAAAGTAAAACCTCTACAGGGCAAAGGCTGGGGAGGCGGAACGGCTGAGGGCATTTTACTGCCAGCAAATCTTAGTGTCGCGACTCATATCTTAGGAACTCCCTTGCAACCTAATTTACAAGGTACTATTTTAGCTTTTGAAGATGTCACCGAATATCCTTATCGCATAGATCGGATGCTGACCCAATGGCGTTTAATGGGAGTTTTATCAGGAGTAAAAGGAATTGCTTTAGGACGTTTTAGTCGTTGTGAACCCTATCCTGGCTCGGTGAGTTTTACTGCGGCGGAAGTTTTGCGCGATCGCTTGGGGGATTTAGGAATTCCCATCGTTAGTGAACTTCCTTTCGGACATGATGGGACTAATGCAGTTTTGCCCGTGGGTCATTATGTAAAACTAGATGGCGATCGCGGAGAATTAGCTCTTTCCTAACTTACTTATCCAAAGGTAAGGATAATTGAGTGCCCAAGCCTCGGTCAAAAATTTCGATATCCCATTGTCCAGAACGATTACTTTCAAAAGAGATGAACCGACCATTGCCGCTAATTGTGGGGTTGCGGACTTCGGCGACTAGATTTTTGGTAATATTTTCGCTGCTTCTTTCTAGGCGATCATAAACAAAAATATCTGGTTTTCCCAATTGCTCGGAAACATATACGATATAGCGACCATCAGCACTAATATCGCCCTGGGATTGCATCGTTTGCGATTGATTTAATCCTGGAATATCTAAAAGACGGCGATTGGGAACATCATAAACTAAGATATTGCGTTGAGAATCGCGATCGCTGGTAAATACCAAATAGCGACCATCGTGGGAAAAATGAGGTTCGGTCTCCGCTGCTGTGGTATTTAGTGTTGCCCCCAAATTATGAGTTGGTGGGGTGATATAGCCCGCATCACGACAACTAGATAACGCGATCGCAATACATCCGATAGCATAAGTTAGAATTAGACGCATTTTATCAACTCATGAAGATTCGTTTGGAGTAGGCAATGGACAACAGTTAACATCATTGAGACAGACTTTGCCCCACTGCAATGCCCAACGCACTAACTCAACGCGATTATCAACATTGGTTTTTTTCAAAATATTACTGATATGGTTATCTACCGTTCTTTTGCTAATTTCTAGCTTTTGCGCTATTTTATGATTGCTCAAACCGGTGACTACCAACTCTAAGATTTCGAGTTCCCTGGCTGATAATAAGGCAGGATAATCGAATTTGCTAGTGACCATAATTACTTCCTGGTATATTTACTTAATTATCCCATTTATAGAAGGAAATAACACCGTAAAATCAATTCTTCATTTTTATTTCAGAAAAATTGAAATATTAACTATTGAGCTATGTCTATGATAAATCTCAATAAGATATGGTGTTCCCCAATTAATCGGCAGAAAAATGATAACTACTATGACTGCCATTGGGATATAGAAAGGTACAAATCACAGAAACCTCAGGATTGTACTTAATAATCAAATCTTGTAACCCCGCTTCTTTCCAATCACTGACAACATTTGGTAACAAGCTCATCGGTTTATATACGATTTGCCAATCTTCCAAATTAGAGCTGTTATTTTCTAATTGTTTTAAAATTACTACAGATCCTTTTTCTGAAAAATCCTGGTAACCTTTTTTTGCGATCGCAATTATTCTCTCAGCATTAGCTTCAATAGATTCAATTTGTTCTTCTCTAGTTTCTAGCGGCTCGCTCATGTATTTTTAACATCAATGGGAAAGAATGAATATTTTAACAAATTACTTCCTCGTTGCTAATGGCTAATGGCTAATTGCTAATGGCTAATGGCTAATGGCTAATGGCTAATTGCTAATTGCTAATCGCTAATTGCTAATTGCTAATTGCTAATTGCTAATTGCTAATCGCTAATTAACAACTGATAACTGATAACTGTTTACTGTTAGCTGACTTATGCCAAGTAATAGTTTCTTGTAGTCCCTGACGCAATTTAGTTTGTGCCATAAAGCCAAATTCTTTCTGAGCTTTAGTCGTATCCAAACAGCGACGAGGTTGACCATTAGGCTTATCAGTTTCCCAGACAATTTCGCCCTCAAATCCCATCAAATCAGAAATTAACAGTACTAAATCTCGAATGGAAATTTCCTGATTAGTTCCCAAATTAATTGGTTCAGCTTTATCATATCTCTGCGTAGCCATGACAATTCCCTGAGCAGCATCTCTAGAATAAAGAAACTCCCGGGTCGGACTACCATCCCCCCAAACCGGTAAAACTTTGGCTCCTGTTTGTTGCGCTTCATGAATTTTATGAATTAACGCTGGAATAACATGGGAACTCTTGGGATCAAAATTATCTGCTGGGCCATATAAATTGACAGGTAACAGATAAATGCCGTTAAAACCATATTGCTGACGATAGGATTGAAGCTGTACTAAAAGAGCTTTTTTGGCAATGCCATAGGGAGCATTAGTTTCCTCGGGATAACCCAACCATAAATTCTCTTCTTGGAAAGGGACAGGGGTAAATTTGGGATAGGCACAAATTGTTCCGAGACAAACAAATTTTTCGACTTCTGATTCGTAGGCTGCATGGATTAACTGAGTTCCCATAATCAAATTATCGTAGAATAATTCGGCTGGTTTCACTCGATTTAGTCCAATGCCACCGACATGGGCTGCCAGATGAATGACAATATCCTGTTGGGCCACTGCCTGGTAGCAGTTTTCCAGACGGCGTAAATCACAAGTCTGCGATCGCGGAATTGTAATATTATGGGGAGCAGCTCCAGCTAGAATAAGTTGCTCGACAACTTGTTGGCCCAAAAAACCAGCACCACCAGTAACCAGAATCTTTTTATTGTTTAAGCTAATCATTAATCCCGTTTTCCCTTTAGATGTTAGTAGGTAAATAAATACTTAATCAATCGCCCTAGCTAAGCTTGGACGAATCGATATTGGCTTGAGAATCTTTCTCGGTTCGGTATTCAAAGTAGATAAGCCTAAAGCTGCTAAATCAGAATCTACCATTAATTTAACTAACCCAGGAAAATCTACCGAAGGTTGCCACCCTAATTTTGTTTTGGCTTTATGGGGATCTCCGATAAGTAAATCGACTTCTGTCGGACGTAAATAACGAGGATCAAAAGCGACATAGTCTTGCCATTTGAGATTGACATGACTAAATGCAATATCTAAAAATTCCCGAATTGAATGAGTTTCGCCTGTTGCCACGACATAATCATCAGGATTGTCTTGTTGTAGCATGAGCCACATTGCTCTGACATAATCTTTGGCATAACCCCAATCCCTCTTTGCATCAAGATTTCCCAGATAAAGCTTTTTTTGTTTCTTAGCGATAATTCTCGCGATCGCCATAGTAATTTTGCGAGTCACAAAAGTTTCTCCACGGCGTGGGGATTCATGGTTAAACAAAATTCCATTACAGGCAAAAAGGTTATAAGACTCGCGATAATTAATAGTTTGCCAATGGGCATAAACCTTGGCACAAGCATAGGGACTTCTCGGATAAAAAGGCGTTGTTTCTGCTTGGGGAACTGCTTGTACTTTGCCAAACATCTCTGACGAACCAGCCTGGTAGAATTTTACTTCCATACTAGTTCGCTTCTGATAATCACGAATTGCTTCCAAAAGACGCAAAGTTCCCATTCCTACAGCGTCTACGGTATATTCTGGAGAATCGAAACTAACTCTCACATGAGATTGAGCGCCTAAATTATAGATTTCCTGGGGTTGCACTTCTTCAAGAATACGCCGCATTGTAGTTCCATCAGTCAGATCTCCGTAATGAAGAAACATTTTCGTCGTTGGGCTGTGAGGATCTTCGTAAATATGTTCGATACGATCTGTATTAAAAGTAGAAGTTCGGCGAATAATGCCGTGAACTTCATAACCTTTTGACAATAAAAATTCACTTAAATAAGAACCGTCTTGTCCTGTGATACCTGTAATTAAAGCTTTTTTAGTTTGCATCTATAACTATAAAAAATTTACTGTTTCTTGTTAGCAGCTTATTTCAATTAATTTCTGTTAACATGACTTATTCCCCAAGGTTATAGCACCCTTTTTTTGAGTTTTACGAGGAGTTAAACTCTTGATTAAGTTCTAAAAATAAAGAAAATCTAAA
>JBCCYD010000484.1:0-4706 GCA_039190385.1 Cyanobacteria bacterium P01_F01_bin.143
CGCACACGAACTCTGCGACCGTGGCACTTGCCACATCGGCGGAGTCTTCAAGGCTCGAGCGTCGGCTCACCGCTGCTGCTCCGGCACGTGTGGGACACCGCCCCGCTGCCGCCGGGTGAACTCCGCGACCGGCCCTAGATAAACAGAGTTAGAAAGTCCGATACAAAAATATTCTTGCATTATTAAACGATAAATTTCTAAAATTCAAAGATTTGGCCATCGCAAAATGCTAACTAATTGCGTGAATTATGCTGCATATTGAGTAACAGTTTCGATTAACTTTTGTGGAGCATAGGGCTTAGTGATATATTCATTTCCTCCCTGACGTAAAGCCCAAAAACGATCAAAATCTTCTGATTTAGAACTACAGAATAAAATCGGAATATCTTTCCATTGTTCCTGTTCACGAATCTTCCGGCAAAGATCTAACCCACTTTCTCCTGGCATAACGATATCTAATAAAATTAAGTTAGGCATATCATTTTTTTCTAGCCATTCCCAAGCAGATTCTGCACTATCAGCAATAGCTACGGTAAATCCAGCATGAGTTAATAATGCTGAACTCATTTGTCGTTCAGCATGGGTATCTTCAACAATCAGTATTTTTTTTGCCATTTTTGTAAGACTCCTCGGAAATTCTTTTGTGTTTTATGTAAATTTTGCAACATATTTTTTATTGTTCCCAAAATTATTAGCTAGCTAACAAATGTGCAATTCATTATTAACAGATTAATAAGCAATTGTTAGCTCATTAAAGATAGAGTATTTTGTTGAACAACATCAATTAATTCTTGAGGCTCGAAAGGTTTAGTTAGATACTTATTTGCTCCTACTATTTTGGCTCTCATTCGATCAATAATGCCATCGCGACCTGTTAGCATAATAACGGGAACATTCTGAAATTTTTGGGAACGTTTAAGCATGCTACACAAGTCATATCCATTGATGTCAGGCATATTAATATCCATTAAAATTAAAACTGGCATATTACGAGACAATTCTCGTAATGCATTGGTAGCATCAATTATATTGATAACTCGATAACCTGCTGGTTGCAAAGTCATTTTAACTTGTGTTTGGACTGTTTTACTATCATCAATACAAGCAATTAAAGGAAGATTTTCATTTTCATTATTAGAAATTTTTTTATTATTAGCTAAAACAGTTTTAACTTGTCTTTTTTGATTTGCTATCTGTTTTCTTATAGGATAGTTGGTATTCTTTTTATTTGTTTTTTGCCCATGAGGCGAGCTTGTAATTAATCCCTGTTCGAGGAAAATATGTAAATATTTAGCCATAGTTAGGTAATCAAGCTTAAACCTTGAAGCTAGATCATATAAACAAATTTTTTCAAATAGAGGATTAACAAAATCAGATATTTTTTGAGTTTCAGCAAAAGCCGCAAAATCAGAATTATTTTGGGTTATATTTTTCCAGGACTTATAAAAATCAAATGCTTTATTTTGAGAAAGATGTAGAAGAGACAGGGGAGAATCAAGATAAACTCTTACCTTTTTCCAGGTATTTATATACTCTTGTTGGATTAATTTTTGCCAAGTGGCATTTTCCATAGAAGTACTGGGTAAGCACTCATCACTGATGATAATAGGTGTTTTTTCAATAGTTAAGACTTGATTTAAGGCTTCTCTCGACAATTCCTGTAAAAGCTGCTTTAATTCGGTTTCAGGAAACTTTTGTTCAGCGCTCCATTGGCACAATTGCTGATAATTTATTCCTTTGTCTGTTACTTTGGGAAAAGCTAATTTTGGCTTTGTTACCTGCCATAAATATGTTAATCTTTCCTTCTGCACTACAGTACTAGTGGCATATTGGATTTTTCCGTCCTGCAAATAAATTTTCCACCCCGAAGAAATATCTTTTACTTCGGGAATCATTAAACAACCAGACCAGCCTTGTTGTGATTTTTCTTCTAAAATTTGACTTGGACTCTTGAGATGATTATTCATGAAACTCAGATGAATACTAATTTATATCGGGAGTGCTTGATCTATATTTCCCAAAAAGATCACAGAAGTAGCATTCCGTCTTCATCATCAATATTAGCGTTGCAGTTAATTATGTATTTATGTCTTTAATCGTTGCAGGAGAACGTTCTGGAGTCGGAAAGACTACTATTACTCTGGCATTACTAGCTTTTTTGTCTCAACAAAATAAAACTATTCAATCTTTTAAGGTAGGGCCTGACTATATCGACCCCATGTTTCATCAGGCTCTAACTCGAACTCCTTCTCGTAATCTCGATCCTGTTTTGACTTCTCCTGAATACGTAAAATCTTGTTTTTGGCGTCATAGTCAAGGCGTAGAATATGTTTTGGTTGAAGGGGTTATGGGATTATTTGATGGAGTGGAATTTCCCTTGCCTTGTAATCAAACTTCTGGCTCTAAGCTCATTGTTAACTATGCTAGTACTGCTTACATTGCTCAATTACTAAGTATTCCTGTTTTACTCGTTTTAGATTGTTCTAGCTTATCTGGTTCGATTGCCGCGATCGCCTATGGTTACTCTAATCTAGATCCTCAAGTGAAAATTGCGGGAGTCGTACTCAATCGTGTTGGCAGCGATCGCCATCTAGAACTATTAAAGAATGCCCTAGAACCTCTAAATTTGCCAATTCTTGGGATATTACGTCGTGATGATAGGATAACAATCCCTGATCGCCATCTGGGACTAATTCCCACCGCAGAATTAACCCAACTCCCAGCAATATTCGACCAACTAGCTCATATTGGAAAGACCTGTTTCGATTGGGAACAATTACTACCACTTCTTGGGAGCAAGTCAAAAGGCATCTCAAACCTTTCACTAAATCCCCAACCCCTATCCCCTATCCCCTATCCCCCAATTAAAATTGCCATTGCTCGCGATCGCGCTTTTAGCTTCTACTATCAAGATAATTTAGATATTTTCAGTGAATTGGGAGCAGAAATTGTTTACTGGAGTCCTTTGCAAGATCAGAAATTACCCCAAGATATTATGGGCTTATATTTCGGTGGTGGATTTCCAGAAATATTTGCTGAACAATTAGCCGCTAATTCACCAATATTGCAACAACTTCGTCAGGTTATTGCCTCTGGTATCCCAGTTTATGCTGAATGTGGGGGTTTAATGTATTTATGCGATCGCCTAATTGATTTTAGTCAAAAATCTTGGTCAATGGTTGGTGCAATTCCGGCAATAACGACTATGACATCTCGTTTAACTCTTGGCTATCGCCAGGCAACAAACCTGTATCCTACTGTTCTATTTGACAAAAAGCAGCAAAATCATACTGTAATTTGGGGGCATGAATTTCATCGTTCTCAAATTACCCCCAATTCCCGGCAGCCTATCTGGAAAATGAAGGGAGTTAGTTCCTATAGCCCTATATTCTATGATGGTTGGCAAATAGAGCAAATTCACGCGTCCTATCTCCATCTTCATTTTGGAGAATATAAATTTTTGCTGAGAAACTTTCTGCAACATTGCCAGAATTATCGAGATCGGTTAGCATAATTTCAGGTACAAAACATTCAAACATACCGTTTAGGGATATAGGAGGTGATGCCCATGATTGAAAGTAGTAGTAGTAAGATGGGTCTTCTGGTTGATGATAGTCGGCTGTGTGCCGGAGCTGTTCTCTAATAACAGCTTGTAACCTTCTCTAAGAAGAACTGAACAAGTTAGTCTGTTGGAGTTCCTTCTGGCAGTCAGATTTCAACCAAGAGATCCTAACTAGACCGCCCCCACATCGTGATATTTTATTTGGTAAGCTGTTGTTCTTGCTAGGTAAGTTATCTGAAGTGGGGGCGGATAGTTTTTGGAATTTCAACCGTACTTTCAGCAGTTATGAGCTATTATAAAATACTACAAATTCACCCTCAAGCGACTCAGCAAGAAATAAAACAATCCTATCGACGCTTAGCTAAATTATTTCATCCTGATACTCAGAACCCTAGTGCCAATAAAAATAAAATTATCGAACTCAATAGAGCCTACGAGATTTTAGGTAATCCGCAAACTCGGCGTAAATATGACTATGAACTAAAATCGGGAACGAGCGATCAGTTCATTCGTGATACCCAAGAAAGAACGGCTCAAGCGTCCACCGAATATCATCGTTATCGTCGAACCCAAAAATCAGCAGGACTAAGTTATCAAGAATGGATGCGAGAAGTCTATCATCCAAGCGATCGCCTAATTCGGCAAATTATTCAGCCCCTCAAATCAGAAATCGAAAATTTAGCCGCAGATCCTTTTGACGATCAATTGCTCGAAGATTTTCAAAATTATCTAGAACAATGTAGTAACTATCTAAAATTAGTGCAACAGAAGTTTTCTGCCTATCCCAATCCTCCTCAACTAGCTAATGTTGCTGCCAATCTTTACTACTGCCTCAATCATCTCGGTGATGGGATTAAAGAACTAGAATGGTTTCCTCTCAACTACGATGAGCATTATCTACATACTGGGCAAGAAATTTTTAGAATTGCCGAAAGGTTAAGAAGCGAAGCGAGTTTGAAGCTTTAATGCCTTTATTACCTGTGACTCATACTTAAATTTTTCTGAAAATTAGTTTATCCTGAGAAGAGTAACTTTACATATCGTTACGTTTTCTAGAGCTGATTTTTTATTCATGAAATGTATTATTAACCGTCGAGCAGATTTTTCTGCAAGTCATCGCTATTGGTTGAGCGAACTGACAGAA
>JBCCYD010000485.1:0-4698 GCA_039190385.1 Cyanobacteria bacterium P01_F01_bin.143
GGTTAATTATGCTTGATCATGGGTAGGTAAATTAGCTAATCCCGTCAATATCAGGTGAGATTGCTTATTGAAGTAGTTCTAAACTTTTGATATATCTTGAGTCTAGGAACAATAAATACTGAATATTGGAAAATATTTTTCCTTAATCAATAATTTATTAGTTTCATTTTATGCTATAGAAATATTTAATTTAGTTTCTAAGCTTTGACTTAATCAAAATTAAGTTTAATTAGATAACTAGCTAAAAACTAGTCGCCAAAAACGTAAATCAAAATTAAGTAAAGGAGTAAATTTTTGTCTATTGCAGTAGGAATGGTAGAAACTTTGGGTTTTCCCGCAGTCGTAGAAGCTGCTGACGCTATGGTTAAAGCAGCTCGCGTGACCCTAGTTGGTTACGAAAAAATCGGTACTGGTCGCGTAACAGTAATTGTTCGTGGTGATGTCTCTGAAGTTCAAGCTTCGGTGGCTGCAGGAATTGAAAATGCCGGCAGAGTCAATGGCGGTCAAGTTTTGTCCCATCATATTATTGCTCGTCCCCACGAGAACCTCGAATATGTCTTGCCAATTCGATACACCGAAGAAGTAGAACAGTTCCGATCCTATTAAGTGACTAGCTAATAAATAGTCGCCAACAGCAGATCACAGATCATAATGTAAGTAAAGGAGTAAATAAATGTCTATCGCAGTAGGAATGGTGGAAACTTTGGGTTTCCCCGCAGTCGTAGAAGCTGCTGACGCTATGGTTAAAGCAGCCCGTGTTACCCTAGTTGGTTACGAAAAAATCGGTACTGGCCGTGTGACGGTAATTGTCCGGGGCGATGTTTCTGAAGTTCAAGCTTCGGTTTCTGCGGGAATTGCTAATGTTGATAAAGTCACAGGTGGGCAAGTTTTATCTAATCACATTATTGCTCGTCCCCATGAAAATCTGGAATATGTCCTACCTATTCGTTACACAGAAGCGGTAGAACAGTTCCGTGAAAGTGTGAATCCTCAGCCTTTGAGAAGACCATAGTAATTAATTAGCGAGCGGACTTAACAAATGCAAATTGCCCAAGTTCGTGGCACAGTTGTCAGTACTCATAAACTGCAGAGTATGACAGGAGTAAAGCTTTTACTGGTTCAGTTTATCGACGAACAAGGAGAGCTTTTACCTAAATACGAAGTTGCAGCAGATATTGTTGGTGCCGGCATCAATGAGTGGGTACTAGTGAGCAGAGGGAGTGCGGCTCGTATTGAAAGTCGTTACGAAGAACGCCCTCTTGATGCAACCATAGTGGGGATTATCGATACGGTTTCGGTTGATAATCGCTCTCTTTACAGCAAACGAGAAGTAGAACGTTTTGCCTAGATCAATTATGAATTTGGCTTAGACAGCTCAAGTCTTAATCTTAAAATTCGTAATTGCTGGATTTAATAGTTTAGGAGAAATTGAAATCATGCCAGTCCGCACTAAGGCGGCTCCCCCAACTCCTTGGTCGAGCAATCTAGCAGAACCAAAAGTCGACAAGAGTGCCTATGTCCATTCATTTTCAAGATTAATTGGAGATATTCGCGTAGGAGCTAATGTCTTTGTGGCCCCTGGAAGCTCAATTAGAGCTGATGAAGGGACGCCATTTTATATTGGTGATAGTACCAATATTCAAGATGGTGTGGTGATTCATGGTTTGGAGAAAGGGAGAGTCATCGGCGATGACTCGAATGAATATTCAGTTTGGATAGGCAAAAATACTTGTATTACCCATATGGCACTCATACATGGCCCGGCTTATGTCGGTAATGAGTGTTTTATCGGATTTCGATCTACGGTATTTAATGC
The DNA here is from genome assembly GCA_039190385.1 of Cyanobacteria bacterium P01_F01_bin.143. Lineage (GTDB taxonomy): Bacteria > Cyanobacteriota > Cyanobacteriia > Cyanobacteriales > Xenococcaceae > Xenococcus. The sequence goes on from JBCCYD010000485.1 coordinate 1,817, forward strand.
CAAGGTAGGTGATGGCTGTATCGTCATGATGCATGCTTTGATTCAGGATGTGGAAATTCCCCCGGGAAAGTATATTCCATCTGGAGCTATCATTACCAACCAGCAACAAGCAGATCGCTTACCTGATGTCCAAGATAGCGATCGCGATTTTGCGCATCATGTCGTAGAAATCAATGAAGCTCTCCTAGCTGGATATCAATGTGCGGAGAACAATTCGTGCATTACGCCCCTTGCCAAAAGTCTCGGTGATTCTGATACGAATTCTGCTGAGACCGCTAAAGATAATAATTATATAAATTTAGTAGGTAATATGACATTAAGTACTGATATTAGAGCACAATTGCGATCGCTCTTAGCCCAAGGCTGCACTATTACTACAGAACATGCCAACCAACGTCGCTTTAAGGCTAAATCTTGGCTTGACGGCGGCAGACTTAATGGTAGTCGAGAAGATCAAGTCGTAGCCGAATTAAATCGTGTTCTGCAAGAAAATTCTGGAGAATACGTCAAACTAATAGGAGTTGACCCCAACGCTAAGCGTAGAGTAGCTGAAATTATTGTGCAGCGTCCTGGTCAAGCACCTGTTCAAGGAAAAACTAGCACTAGCTATAGTAATGGCAATGGTAATGGTAATGGCCTTGCGAGTAACAATGGCGGTAGTTTAAGTGGAGATATTTCGGGACAAATTCGGTCTCTTTTATCTCAAGGCTGCAATATCGGCATTGAACATGCGAGCAAACGTCGCTTCAAAACTAAATCTTGGCTCACCGCAGGACAAGCTAGCGGTGGCATTAACCAAGTAATGGGTAAAATTGAGGCGATCGCGGCCGAAAATCCTCAAGATTATATTCGAATCATTGGTGCTGACCCCAGCTCAAAAACTAGAATCGCCGAAATTATAGTGCAACGGCCTGGTACAGGAATTGTTGCCGGCTCTAGCAATGGTTCAACTCCTAGCTATAGTAATGGGAATGGCCATAGTGCGGGTAACGGTAGTCTAAGCCCAGAAACCTTGCAAGCAGTTCGTTCTTTGCTATCTGCCGGGTACAAAATTGGGACAGAACATGCGAGTAAGCGTCGTTTTAGAACCAAATCTTGGCAAAGCTGCTCCCCCATTGAAAGCTCTCGCGAATCTGAAGTAATAGCAGCATTAGAAGTTTGTTTAGCAGAACATTCAGGAGAATATGTTCGTATGATCGGCATTGATGCTGCTGCGAGGCGTCGAGTTTCCGACAGCATTATCCAACGTCCTGGAGATGCACCTGCGGCAAAAACTGCTACAAAGATTAGTTACAGTAGCAGTAATGGCAATGGTTATAGCAATGGTAGTTATAGCAATAGCAATGGTTACAGCAATGGCAATGGCAAAGTTGCTACCAGCACTAGCCTAAGTTCAGAAACTCTACAAGAAGTTCGTTCTTTGCTATCTGCTGGTTACAAAGTCAGTACAGAACATGCGAGTAAACGTCGTTTTAAGAGTAAGTCTTGGCAAAGTTGTTCTCCGATTGAGAGTGCACGAGAAGGCGATGTCATTGCTGCGTTAGAAGCTTGTTTAGCAGAACATGCTGGAGAATATGTTCGTTTAATAGGAGTTGATTCTGCTGCCAAGCGCCGAATTTCTGAAACTATTATCCAACGTCCATAGTAGATTCAGTTATTTGTGATTTTCCAAGTTACTGATGAGGATTGACTGGGAGAGTTGGGAAAGGTCAGGAAATAGAGCCATATTTTTCTATTTCCTCGATCATGATTTCCTAAGTGAGAACATTCTTCAGCATTACATTCTGTTTCACTTGCCACTTCCCGCTTCCCGATTCCCTTTCTTCCTTAATCGTTGTCCTTAATCATGTATTTACCACCTCTGCAATCTATAGCTAATTCTGAAATTCAAATTTGTGGCGATGTCGAAATTCATCCCACTGCATCTATAGCTCCAGGGGTTATCTTAAAAGCTGCTTCTAATTCCCGAATTGTCATCGGTGCTGATGTCTGTGTCGGAATGGGAGTGATCCTTAGTTCTTGTAATGGTTCAATTGAGATTGAAGCTGGGGTTACTTTAGGTTCTGGGGTTCTCATAATTGGGTCAAGTAAAATTGGGGCTAATTCTTGTATTGGGACAACCACAACTATTTTCAATGCTTCGATCGCATCCATGACAGTAATTAATCCCGGTTCAATTATTGGCGATAATTCAAGATCTGGAGCGGAAACCCAAAATGAACCAACAAGTAGCCCAAATATCGACCAAGAAATACCGCCTCAAACATCAAGTGATACTAAAACTGAAGTTTCTTCTACTGACAAAGAAGCGACAAAACAAAATCAACCAGAGATTGTCAATGAAACAGTAGCAATTAATTCAGAAATTACCGATATAGAATCTAATTCTAATGAGAAAGAATCTGCTCAAGAGAATAATTCTCTCAGTGAGCAAGAAGTAGTCAATATTTCAAATAGTGTTGCAGATGTTGATCCTTGGCAACAAGAAGAGATGACCAACCAAGAATATCAAATTGAAGTCGAGGAAAATGATCAAAATTCCCAGAAATCTCCTGAGCTTGCTATCGGGAAAGTTTATATTGATCAATTATTAGTTACCCTATTTCCCCATAAAAATTCTTTAAATAAAAATCCCCAAAATCATAGTAAATAAGCCTGGAACTCCTATGATTATATAGTTTTTGTCTAGCCTGCAAGATACAACTTGCAGGTTTTGCCATTTATTTTGATAAGCAAAAGTACTTACGACTTATTTGAATAATTCCTGGTTTTAAGAAACTGATTCTGTAGGATAAAAACAATCAGGAATAAGTTTTAGTTTTGGTCATTGCTAACTGGTAAGTATTAGCAATTATTAGCTAAAATAATCAATCATAAAAATA
>JBCCYD010000486.1:0-4687 GCA_039190385.1 Cyanobacteria bacterium P01_F01_bin.143
AAGGCTTTTTTCAGGATATTCTTACCTTGACCAAGTATATATTGTTTGAAAGTTGGCAACATCTTTTGGACTTTATGCTCGCCGATTCTGCTCCTAATTTCTCTCTTAACTCTTCTTAATCATTTGAATTTGGAATTGCTGCTCTTAATCATAAATTATTAGAAAAATGCAATATTATGATTGTATTTTAGAGATCGCGCTTTACATCCTACTGAACTGGAATTAAAACACAAGTATCGGTTTTGCGATGTTGTTGCGATCGCCGTTTATTAATCTTTATCCCGTTGCGATCGCGATAGAACTGATGCGTTACTCTATCTGTGTATATCCGTGTTTATCTGTGGACCATATCCTAATCGATCATTTATGCCACAAAACTAATATCTATGCGATCGCAGATCTTGAATTTTTCATTACCGCGATCGCCGTTCATTGATCTTTATCCAGTTGCGATCGCGGTGGAACTGATGAGTTAAACTATCTGTGTCTATCTGCGTTCATCTGCGGACCATATTCAAATCGATCATTTATGCCACAAAATTAATATCTACGCGATCGCAGATCTTTAATTTTTCATTACCGCGATCGCTGTTCTTTAGTCTTTATCTTATTGCGATCGCGATGAAACTGATGCGTTACCCTATCTGTGTGTATCAGTGTTCATCTGTGGACTAAATTCAAATCAATTACTTATGCCACAGAACTAATATTTATGCGATCGCAGATCTTCAATTTTTTCACTACTGCGATCGCTGTTCATTAATCTTTCTCTTATTGCGATCGCAATGGAACTAATGCATTACTCTATCTGCGTTCATCTGTGTTTATCTGTGCTTGCCCAGCGACCTGTTACTGGGGACTATACTCAAATCGATCATTTATGCCACAGAACTAATATCTACGCGATCGCTAAAACTCAAATTAGATTTTTTTCAATCAGCTTTTTCGCGATCGCATCTCTTAACAAATTGGGGTTTGGGGCGACATTCCCGATCCTTCTTTAAGGTAGGGATGGATAGCCCCAAGTGTTGATTTTGGTGTACACAATGTAATATTATCGTTTTGTTGCTACATAGCTAGACTGTCAATGCTGTGTAGTTCTTAGAAGTGTGCCTGGTATTCGCTATCGATCTCAATCATAAGAAAACCTCTGTGTCACTGGTATATAAAGAACAAATCCAAACATAAGTTAGTCCAATAAAAAACAAAACTAAAAATCTAGCTGTTGCTAGTCAACGAACGGTGCTGTCGTTGCTGCCTGTTGAGGATGAGTAAGACCAAAAATAGCTTGCTATTAGAGGCATTGACCTGTGAAACGGGAAATTCCGAACCAGAATAAGACCTGGAACTGAAAAATTGAGATAGGGTTGATTGAAACTCCTACCTCAAAGAAGTAGGTAGGAGTAGTTCATTATCCGAGTTTGCCTATAATCAACTGGGCTTTGTTCGCAACGGCTTGCTACTGGCGAAGATCGAATTTCTCAAACTATACAAAGACTATGGCAATGGCACTTTCGCCTCCTTTTGTCGGAATCAATTGAGAAAACAACGCTGGCAGATCAACGACACGATTCGGGCGGCGAGAATAGTTTTAGACTTAATCTATGCTGGATTTGAAATTCTACCAACTAATATTGCTCAAGCAGTAACTCTAGCCAAACTTGCCGGCGCAGAGTTAGTCGAGAAATGGCGCATGGTAATTGAGAATATTCCTCTGGATAAAATAACCGCCAAAAGCATTTGCACTTTCCTTAAGCCACCAGAAAAAAAAGATAATACTTTAACGATAATTTGCGTACCCACAGAAATTCATAAAAATATTCAGCAAGAAGCTACAAAAATAGGTTTATCTATCGTAGAATTTTTAGAAGTGATGCTAGCATTTTTCATCAGGAATAGTGGAAATTCACACCTTTTGCAACCTGATACAAATACACCAGATTACAAGAAAAAGCAACAAAATTGGCAGGAAGATTTAGCAAAAATAGCCGAAGAACATGATAATTCTCTAGTCTAATGACAAAAAATTAAACACTCTGCTTAAAAATTGAAAACCGACACCCTTTTCTATCAATTGCTTCGAGAATTCCCCTGGATATTTTTTCAACTGATCCAACGGAAAGAAATTAACATGGACGCTTATGAATTTATTGCGCCAGAAATCAAGCAACGCTCCTTTCGCTTGGATGGTTTATTTACCACAACAGCAGAATATAGCGATTTACCACTCTATTTCGTAGAAGTGCAGTTTTATCAAGAAACTGATTTCTATGATCGCATCTTTCCCAGTATATTCTTATACTTCAGTCAATATAAGCCAATCAATAATGAATGGTTTGCCATTGTCATATTCGATCGCAGAAGTAATGATGTTAAAATTCCTGCTAGATATAGAGAGATAGCAGAGCAAAGATTGCAAAGAATCTATCTCGATGAAATCGCCCAAGAAGAACAATTTGATATTGGAATAGGTATCTTAAAATTAGTAGTAGAACCAGAGAAAAGCGCAGGAGAATTAGCTAGAAATTTAATCAGCAGAAATAAACAAGAAGTAGTTGATAGTCAAAATCAAAAACAACTACAAGAATTAATCAAAACCATTATTATCTATAAATTCCCAAAACTAAGTTATGAGGAGATAGAAACCATGTTGAATTTACAGGAAATCAAACAAACCAGAGTCTATCAAGATGCTAAAGCTGAAGGTCTCCAGCAAGGTCTTAACCAAGGAATTCAGCAAGGAATTCAGCAAGGTCTTGAGCGAGGACTTGAACAAGGTCTCCAACAGGGAAAATTGGAACAGAAAATTGCGATAATTCCTCTATTGCAAGAATTAGGGTTGAATATAGAACAAATTGCCCAAAGATTAGAAATTTCTGAAAAATTAGTACGAGAAAATCTCGGATCTTAGTGCCAGTTTGTCTAGATCAGCGATCAGCTCCACTGTCACTACGCGGCCCGCGAAGCGGATCTCTTCGAGATCGCACCTTAGATAAGCAATCCTCAAATTTCAGTAGGTAATCCTAAGAATCATCGAGATCCCAAAAATCAGTTGCTAAAATCGTTGGCGTTTGTTGTGGGGGATTACCAGCGCGATCGCATGAAAAAAAATTTAGCTTGGTACAGCATCGTTTTCGCCAATATCATTGGATGCTTGTTCGCAGGCGCAACTGTCGCCGAAGAAGTAGAAATCAGAGTAGAAGATGAGAAACTTACTCCTCTGGGGCAACAGTTTTTCATTCAACCGACAGCCAATCATCTGCAACAGGGTGATTTCATTATCAATGTCGATACTCGTATTTTCTTTCTGCCGGATCTGGTAGAAAGTAGCGTCGATGATGAAGATACCGCAGTAAATTTTAATACAGGATTTAGTTGGGGAATCACCGACAAACTACAAATGACTCTGCAATTTCAACATGTAGATAGTAGTTCCCCAGCTCGTCAAGGAAATTTCACCTCCGAACGCACCGAAGACAATGAAGCTGCGGGAGAATTTAAATATCAACTATGGCGCAATCGCAATAATACCCAAGCTCTCAGTGGAGTAGTTTCAGCTTCTTGGGGTACTCGGGGTTTTCGTTTTATTGGTGAAGGTAGAGACGTCGAGATTAATAATCGCAATGTTTTTGTAACCCTGGCAACTCCTTTTACCACCCAAGTAAATCAACGTTGGCAATTTAATATTGCTCCAAGCCTGACCTTTTTTAATGATAAAAATGCCGCCTTTTTCCATCGTACTCCCTCAGACAATGACGAAGAATTTGGCACTGTTTTCGGTTTATCTGGCGGAGCGAGCTATCAGATCAATCCTCGCTTCTATGTTTGGGGTGATGCCTTTGTTCCATTGGCAGGAAATAATAGTATCAGCCGGGAATCTGGCAAACCCGATACTGCGATCGCCTATAACGCAGGTCTTCGTTATTTAGTTAATCCTGGACTGGCTCTAGATTTCTACGCTTCCAATACTTTTGCTAGTTTTGGGCCTCTTAGTGTCACCGCAGATCGAGACTTAGTGGCATTCGGTACGAATCTTACTTTTATGCCCGATTTCATTGCCGCTAATCGCAAATATAAAGACTCATTTGGCCAGGAAAGAATTACCACTCCTTTAACCACTGATGGTTTAGCATTTTTCGATGGGGGTATATTACCTAGTCAAGAATTTCTCCTGCAAGTTCAAGGAGGAAGCCAAGGAATCCTGAGTGCTTTACGTTATGGGATGCTCAATGATTTTGAAGTCGGGATTTATTTAGATTATATATCTGATGATGTTGACGAATCAGAACAGGGAATTAGTGCTAAAGTCAGATTTCTTAATCAATATGAAGGTTCGCCCATTACTCTTAGTTTGGCGACAACAGTAGGACTAACCAACCAACCTTTCATTAATTTTTTAGCCAACGATCGCAATGAATTCGAGCGTCAGGATCTGGATAAAGAAGTCCCGATTTTTACTCCAGGGGGCGATGAGCTCGAAGAAGGAAAACAATTAATTGCCACGATCGCCCTGCCGTTACATTATCAATTCCAGAATAATCATGCAGTCTGGTTAACGCCGATTGTCGGTTATGTGCAGCGGGAAGGGACAGAAATTGCCGGCTTTAATCTTGGTGGCGCGATCGCCTTATCCGAAGAGTTCAGTGTCCTAGGAGAAGTGGGCGCAAATTTTGCAGGGGAAGGTAAT
>JBCCYD010000487.1:0-4668 GCA_039190385.1 Cyanobacteria bacterium P01_F01_bin.143
GTAATTAGTTTTACATTTACAAACGAATTTATGTACTATCTATCTTTGATTTGATTATGAATGTTATGTTACTATACATTGTCTCAAGAGGATATTTTGATTTACAATATTTTTTTTACATTAAATTAAACCTAAAATATTCAACTTAACACTATGATATTAATCACAAGTCAAACTTTATTGATTATCTTGGGTAAATTTTAAAACATGACTATTCTTGTAACAGGCGGTGCTGGATATATCGGCTCTCACTCTGTTTTAGCATTGCAACAAGCAGGATATGAAGTAATTATTTTAGACAATTTAGTCTACGGTCATCAAGACCTAGTAGAAACAGTATTAAAAACTAAATTAATTATTGGTGATACCTGTGATTCTAATTTGCTACAACAAATATTTTCTACCTATTCAATCGATGCTGTGATGCATTTTGCAGCCTATGCTTATGTAGGAGAATCAGTTACAAATCCAGCAAAATATTATCACAATAATGTTGTTGGTACTTTAACTTTACTACAAGCAATGCTAGAGGCAGGAATTAATAAATTTGTTTTCTCTTCTACCTGTGCTACCTATGGTGTTCCTCAAGAAGTTCCTATTGAGGAAGAACAACCTCAAAACCCGATTAATCCCTATGGGATGACTAAGTTAATGGTAGAGAAAATGCTCCATGATTTTAGCCATGCTTATGATTTTCGATCTGTATGCCTGCGCTATTTTAATGCGGCTGGTGCTGACCCAGGAGGAATGTTGGGGGAAGATCATAATCCAGAAACTCATCTAATACCATTAGTGCTACAAACTGCTTTGGGACACCGAGAGTCAATATCAATATTTGGGACAGATTATGATACGAATGATGGTACTTGTGTGAGAGATTATATCCATGTTACCGATCTCGCTCAGGCTCATATTTTAGCTCTAAAATATCTTTTGAAAGATGGCAAAACAGATGTCTTTAATTTGGGTAATGGGAATGGTTTTTCTGTCAAGGAAGTCATAGAAACAGCGAAAAAAGTGACAGGAAAAGAAATAAAAGCTCTTGAGTGCGATCGCAGACCAGGAGATCCGCCAACTTTGGTGGGAAGTGGTCAAAAAGCCAGGAGCATTTTAGGGTGGGATCCTCAATATTCGGCTCTAGAAGATATCCTATCCCATGCTTGGCAATGGCATCAAAAACGTCATAGTAAAAAACGTCATAGTGAATTAATAAAAATTTAATTATCTCTATGCTGTTTTATGTAGATCAACAAACCGAGATTAAAGAAAATTGTTTGTTGATCTGCGCTATTGCTCAATTATTTTACAAGCTCTGCATGCTCAATAACTTGACCATTATTGACAGATTTAGTCGTGGTGGTCTTCCCCTCATTAACGACAATGTTTCTGGGCTTTGGTTGATTCCACACAGAAGTACAAAGGATTTTAGAGTGATCGCAATTATCCGCATATTTATTGGCAATTTCTGTGACTTCCTTCATCAAGCCATCAGCTAGGGTAGTTGGCTTAAGTCCCATTTCCAAGAAACATTTGTTCTCCACTCGCAACTCATTTTCCGCTGCTTCGTTTCTGGGATTTTCTAAGTAATTAATCTCAGCCCCAGTCAAGCCAGAAATGATTCTAGCTAAATCCTTAACTCGGTGAGTCTCAGTCATTTGGTTGAGGATTTTTACGCGATCGCCTACAGCCGGAGGATTATCGATCGCCAACTCAACACAACGCACTGTATCTTGAATATGAATGAAAGCGCGAGTCTGACCACCAGTCCCATGAACAGTTAAGGGATAGCCAATCGCTGCCTGCATCAAAAATCTATTTAATACCGTGCCATAGTCGCCATCATAATCAAAACGATTGATCAATCTCTCATCTAGCTTGGTCTGTTCAGTTTGAGTTCCCCAAACAATGCCTTGATGCAAATCTGTTACTCTAATGCGATCATTCTTATTGTAATAATGGAAAAACAGCTGATCCTGAGTTTTTGTCATGTGGTAGATACTACCGGGATTTGCTGGATAGAGAATTTGTTGATTAATCTCTTTCCCTGAATCAGTTCTAATTTGAATATCTAGATAGCCCTCAGGTATCTTCATGCCTGCGGTACCATAGCCATAGACACCCATAGTACCCAAATGAACTACATGAATGTCTAAACCAGATTCAACAATGGCGCAGAGTAAATTATTAGTTGCGTTCAAATTATTATCTACGGTATAGCGCTTATTTTTAGCCGACTTCATAGAATAGGGGGCAGCCCGTTGTTCGGCAAAATGCACCACCACATCAGGTTGATAGTCCTTTACTAAAGCTAATAAACTATCATATTCTTGGGCCACATCTAGATTGCAGAAAGTCATAGACTTCCCGGAAACTTCCTGCCATCCCCTCAGACGAGTTGACATCGACTGGATTGGAGTTAAAGAATTACTTTCTAGTTCATTATCGATATTGCGACGAGATAGATTGTCGATGATTACGATATCGTGGCCTTGGGCCGACAAGTATAAGGCAGTTGGCCAACCACAAAATCCATCACCACCTAAGATAACAATTTTCTTTTTTATTCCGTTCAAGTTCTGATCTCCTTGATGTTTTTGTTTATAAGATTGTGCGCGGCAATACTGAGATGTAGCTTTATTTGGTCTTTCCTAGACGTATAGTCAACTAGTTTTCTTCAACTTTTGATTGGCAAAATATACTGAGAAACCTTGATGAATATGGTAATTCAACTAGTTTAATACCCGTGATTTAACGCCCGTAATTTAACGACCACGATTATAACAACACAAAATTTGAATTGGGTAAATTTATTTCCTAGAGCACAATTTTCTGGTAAAAATGGCCTTTTTCTCCTATCTAATTACAGATTTATTGACTGTAATATTTACTAAGTACTCCTGACTATCGTCCAATTGATCTTAAAACTTCATTAACTTATTAGACCGATAAGGATAACCATCGTCTAGCATTGAGCAATCAATTTATAAGTATTAGCTGCTTTAAAAAACAATATTGTACGGTGTAAGTATTATAAAATGAAACGAAAAGTAACGTTTTTACTAGGGACAGGAAGATGTGGCAGTACTCTAGTTCAAAGATTGATCAACTTTTCTCCTCAGGCAATTATTTGGGGAGAGCATGGCGGATTTTTAAATCCAATTTCTACTGGATATTTTCAAGCTTTAAATAATCAAAATCTTGAACGAGTTGTCTATCAACAACCAGAACATTATGCTCCGCTTAAAATAATAAATAATAGAGCAGATATCTGTAATAGTAATATTTCCTGGATGAATGATTTTAGTAAAGACAGCATCAAATCTTCCTTAAAAGAATTTATCGAATCTATATTTTGTAGTAAATTGCCTCAATCAATATCTTGCTGGGGATTTAAGGAAATTCTCTATGGAAAGTATAAAAATGATCTATCTATTGATATGTTGTTAGAGGTTTTTCCTGAATCAAAAAATATCATAATTGTTCGACATCCCCTCGATACAATCGTTAGTATGTCTGCTGCTTGGCATGGCAAACTTATAGATAGCATTAAACAAAATAATGCTCCCGAAGACATAAAAGAATTTAATCAATTAATTAGGCAAAAAGCTTTACAATGGGCTACCCAGAATGAAAAATTGCGGCAATATGCGAAAAAATTTCCTGATAATTTTACATTAATTAAATATGAAGAGATAAAAACTAATTCTCTAGATAAAATTTTTGATTTTATTCAATTAGAACAGCCAGTAGGGATTGAAGAGATTATGAATAAAAAAGTTTATCAAACACGGACTGGCGATCGCAATAGTTTTGCCAGAGAATTAATGGAACCAAAAGCAACTAAAATGTGGAATCTTTGTGAGGATATTGCTGTGGACTTTGGTTATAGAGAAAAAGCATAGTTTAAAACAGATTAAATAAATTAAATGTTCAAGAAAAAAGCGATCGCCTGTCCCACATTAAAGTTTATCTATATTGATGCTCCCAAATGTGCCAGCACATCTTTAAAAAGATGGATCTATAAAATAGAATTTGGTAAAACTTTTGAGCGATATAAACAGGATAATCGATGGATACATGTTCATAATTGTGGTAAATTTAGACGTGTTCCCTTTCCGCAACTACCCGAAGATCAACAAGATTATCAAATTGTCACGGTAATAAGAGATCCCATCAAACGCTTGCTTAGTGCCTATAGCAATAGAATTGTCAACTTCAAAGAGTTGGGTGAACAGACGACCTATAGCGATCGCATAAAAGCAGAAAATCTTAAATTCAATCCTAATATCAACTATTTCATTAGTAATCTCGAAGCCTATCAAAATTGTACAAATAAGGCAATCATCCTGCACCATACAAGACCTGTCATAGATTTTATCGGTGAAGATCTGAGTTTGTATACCAACATCTATCCGATGGAGAAACTTAAGCAAATTAAATCGGATCTTTTGGCTGGCTCAAACTATGCCAGTCCTGAGCAAATACCAGAAATCCCTAAAACTCAAACTGGTGGGCCTAAGTTAAAACTGAAAAGATTGAAGCAGAAAAATTTTGATAAGTTGCTCGAATATTATGCTCAAGACTATCAGCTTTTAAAAGATTATTACTCGATTGAAAAAATTACCCAAGAATACCGAGAGTCAGTTAACAGTGATCAGTGATCAGTTA
>JBCCYD010000488.1:0-4662 GCA_039190385.1 Cyanobacteria bacterium P01_F01_bin.143
AGTAAAGCTAATAGAATAGCAATATATACTCGTAACAAAAAGAAGAAATGGACAAAGGTAAAAGAAATTACTGCTCCAAAAAATTCTATTCCTGAGAAATTTGGTTATGGATTTGGTGGGAAATTGACTTTAAATGGATCAACTTTAGTGATTAATGTTGCGATAAGAAAACCCAAAAAATATTCTGTAGATAAAAATTCAAATAAGCTTGATAATACCTGGGATAAATATCTGAATTCAATTCTTGTAGAAAATTATTCTATTAATCTTGATCAAGAAAAAAAAGTCAAGATTATAAGTATGCCGAAAATAAATAATAATATGATTTCTTCTTATGCTTCAGATGGAGAAACAATTGTTTTTTTTAGCATGAAAAAACAATCAGGAGAATGGCTATCTAAAATTGGTTTATTATATGACGAAAAAATAAACTATATACCTCAACCAAAAAGTATTACTAATTCCGATATTCATATGTTTAATACTTCAATTGTTGTAAAAAATAATTTACTTTTAATTGGTTCAATAAATAATTATGTAAGAGAAGCTTGGCTATTTAATTTAAAAAATCCTGAAAGAGAACCTCAGAAAATTGAAACTAATATCAATGCATCAATGGGAATTACTGTAGCAATATCTGAAGAGTTTGCTGCCGTAGGTGAAACTTCTGGTTATCACTATTATAAAGACTCAAAAAATTCACCTAGAACATTAATTAAATCGCTGAAAAATGGTTCAACTAAAACTATTGATGGTTATGGGAGTTTAAAGCTGAATAAGGATATCTTACTAAGAATTCGCCCTCGAAAAATAAACTTTCCTGAATCAGATATTATCGAAGTATTTCGTCTGGATGAGGACGCTACACCTCATCTAATTAAAAAGCGTAAAGGAATAAAAAACGCTTATATAGACAATAATCTTTTAGCCACTGTTAAAAGGTACGATTCTAACAAGAAAATTTGTATAGAATCAGTGCATTAAATCAAAAAATTTGATGCAATAATTTTCATGTAATTTATTAATTAAAGGAGAATACTAAAATGGTAATTGGTGCAGACGATAGACAAATTATTCCTCCAAATTCATCTGGAGAATTTGATTTTCCCTTTTCCTCTGTTACTGCTGTAGATGGTCAAATTACAATTACAAAACCAGATAATTCAATAGAGACAAAAAATGTTTTGGGAAGCGGAATTGTTATTTCTCCTAATCATGTACTCACTGCCGCTCATAATGTTTTCGATGAAGATTCACAAACACAATCTGGGATAACAAGAGTTACGACAAGTGATAACGTACGTAATTTAACAACAAGAAATACTGTACCTATTAACACTGCTAACGTTACAAATATCAATTTTCTAGCTGGTTACGATCAATTTCAATTTGGGAATGGGAATGAGGCAGAAGAAGCCAAAAACGCTGATATTACTCTTTTGACGACCAGCAACATTTTACTGTCAACGACGGAAGTCATTGGTCTCATTGCATTTTCTGATTCGAGCACTGCCAAAAATTTCACCATTCGCACAGCAGGATACCCAACTGATTTTGTAGGCCCACCAATCCCGAACTATATACTAGCTCAAGAGCTTGCAGTTTCTCCAAGGGAAAATCAGTCACCAGGTAAAATAGTTGGTTTAGAATCCACAAGAAGATTTAAAGTTTCTACAACTGTTGATGGTTTTAAAGGTCAGAGTGGTGGTGGAGTTTGGCACATTTATGAAGAAGGGGAAAAGGAACGTGTTTTGGGTGTTTACACTGAAGGTTCTACATCAGGATCCTTTTTGGCTAGAGAAAAAGGCGTTTTAATTACCACAGATATTTACACTAAAATAATGGATCAGATTGGAGGAGATACTAATGATGCAAATGCTGATGAGCTTCCAGTGAATATTCTGATTGGAACTGATTCTAATCTGATTGGACCTGAGATCACTGGTATTCCTCAATCTATTGGGATTGACGGCAACGATACAATTGTTGGTTCATACAGAAGAGAACGTATCATAGGACAAGGAGGAAATGACACATTAACTGGTGGTGGAGCAGATGACATAATAGAAGGAGGAAAAGGAGATAGAGACGAAGCCGTCTTTTCTGATGTTTTTGAGAACTATAATATTGAGCTTATTGATGATAGTGATTCTGATAATCTGATATTTGAATTTAGTCATTTAGGTGGTGATGGTGAAGATGGAAAAGATATCCTAGAAAGTATTGAATTTGCTAAATTTGGAGATGGTGGTCGTACTCCTCTACCTTTCGAGGACGGGCCAAAAAACACAGCATCAATAGAAGTCCCCAATCCAGCACCAAGTATCAATAATCCTAACGATCTCCATGCTGCCAACTACTTGGGCTTTACATCACCTATTTCCATGCTTGATAGAGATATCGAACCCACAGTCCACTATTCCCTTGTACCTCCAGGTGAACCATACAATATCGCTTTCATCATCGATACCTCCGCCAGCATGAGCGTCGAAGAATTAGCAGAAGTCAAAGACGCTTACATCAACTTAACTAATTACTTCATCGATAATGAAATTGCCGAAAATAGTAACTTTGCCGTCATTAACTTTAGTCGTAACGCCGTTCTTCAACCCAACCTCACAGCAGAAGAAGCCATAACAGCTATCCAAGGCTTAACTCCATCAACTAATCCTCTTGAAGGAACGGAATATAACGATGCTCTTTTCAATGCACAACTCTTTTTCTTGCAATCGCCCTTGGATATCGGCAAAGAAAATAATATTGCTTTTTTCTCCTCCGATGGAAAAGCGCACAATAACAGTGGCCCCCTTTATCATTTTGATGCAATTGCTCTAAGAAATATTGCTAATGTCCAAGCCTTTGGGATTGATGATGGCACTAATCCTGCTGGAGCAGTAACTGAAAGTCAGTTAAATTTTGTCGATTCTGATAATGGTCTTATTCTCTCTGATGCTTCAGAACTAACCGAAGCTTTCGGTAAATCAGGACTTATCGACAATATCGAAGAAATAGAAATTCTCAAAGAAGGGGAAGTAATTCAAACTATTCTTGCCAATGAATTAACCGATGGGCCTTTGGGATTAAGCTTTGAAAGCACTATTGAAGAACTTGATGTCAGCTTAGGTGCCGAAAATACAATCACTGTCCAAGCTTCATTTATTGATGAAACCGTATCTCCAGGATCAGACTTCATCGTTGCAAGTGGTCTATCTCCTTCAAGTGTCGATCCTTTAGCCAATATTGCTAATGGTAGTTCGGGAAATGATGAACTACTTTTGAATCCATTAGATTTAGGTGCAGATGGCGGAGAGGGAGACGATAAAATCATCGGGAATAATTACGATAATATTCTTAATGGCGATGACGGTAACGATACTATCTTAGGTCATGGAGGAAACGACACGATTAACCCAGGAAGGGGAGAAGATCAGGTTCGTGGCGGAGATGGTATTGATACTGTTGTTTATGAAGATAAAGAATTTGCTACATCATTCTTCTCCCAAGCAGGTAACATTCTTCGGGTTGATGGCACAGATGTCTTAACTAATGTCGAATTCATTCAGTTTTCTGATGTCAGAATTAGTGCTGAAACCTTAGAAGTTGTTCCTATCCTAGAAGGAAGCAATGTCAGCGTTGTAGAAGGTAATTCTGGAACTACTATTGCTCAATTTGCCGTAACTCTTACCACACCAACATCAGCAGATGTCATCTTTGATTACAATACTGCTGACGGTAATGCGATCGCAGGAGAAGACTATCTAACTACATCAGGAAGTATCACTATTGCCGCAGGAGAAACTAGTGCCAACATCTCCGTAGAAATCATCCCTGAAGAAGTATTTGAATCAGAGGAAGCCTTTGGTTTAACTCTTTCTAACATTTCTGGAGCTACCTTTGCTGATCATGGAGCAGAATATACCCTAGTTGCCAATATTGAAAACGATGATATTGAAGTGCTCGATCCTCCTTCTTGTAATCCCACTACTGGCGATGATGATCTCACAGACTGTGCGACATCTGGTGATGACACTATCCAAGGACTCGAAGGTAATGATTCCATCAATGGTCTTGCCGGTAATGATAGTTTAAATGGTCAAGCCGATAATGACAGCCTTAATGGCGGAAACGGCAATGATACTCTCATCGGAGAACAGGGTAATGATATTCTTCTTGGCGGAAATAATGACGATAGTCTAAATGGAGGGAATGGTAACGATACCCTGAACGGTGGTGTTGGTAATGATACTATTTACGGGAACAATGATGATGACACTCTCAACGGAGGTGATGGCAATGATACTCTTGGTGGCGGTGCTGGAAATGACAATATCTACGGTCAAAATAATGATGACCGACTAGTTGGGGGTGATGGCAACGATACTCTTGGTGGCGGTTCTGGAAATGATAGTATCTACGGTCAAAATGACGATGATAAACTGTCTGGCAGTTTTGGCAACGATATCCTAAATGGCGGAACTGGAAATGATAGTCTATTCGGGAATAGTGATAATGACACTTTAAGTGGCGCCGATGGTAATGATACCCTAAATGGTGGATCTGGGTCTCAGGGCTACCTCACACTTTTGTGGCAGCATAAAGTAAGGATTTGAGGACGGAATCATTCCACCCAGCTTGTTTGCGTAATCCTTTGATTGACTGTCG
>JBCCYD010000489.1:0-4647 GCA_039190385.1 Cyanobacteria bacterium P01_F01_bin.143
TGTATTTGCTTGTAGTGAAAAAAATAAAACTTTTAGCCACTAGTAGTTTGGCATTCAGCCTATTTCTCTTGGGTCTATCACAAGCTCCTGCAAAAGGATTTACCTTAGATGCTTTTAGTGATGTAGAAGATGGTTTTGGTCAATCTGTTTTTGCGAACTTTGATGGGCCTCCTTTCTTTTTTCCTGATGTTACTAGCAATGTCGATACGGGTTTAGATAACACAGTAGTTGGTGGTCGAAGGGAAATACAAATTACTGAGAATGCTGGATCTAATACCATATTATTTTCAATTAACACGATCAACGAGGTCGCTGATTTACAAGTTGGCAATGCGACCACGGCAACCGCAACAATTATTTGGGAGGGTCTGGATCTAGCAGGAGGAGTAAATGATTATGTTGACATTACGGATAATAACGGAGAAGTACAAAACTCTATTCAATTAAACATTTCAGAATTGAATATCGGAAATGAAGTAGGAGGCGGGACAAACGATCTAAATTTTACTTTTGAATTCAAAGATCAGGATGACAATAAAACAAGTATCACTAATATAATCACTTCTAGTATATTAGCTCCTGGAAAATCTATTTATTTTTCTTATCAGGATCGAGTTGAGGATCCAGATAATGATCCAACTAAAAATGGCGGAATTACAAATCTTGAAAGAATTGATTATATTCGTTTCTATACTTCAGATGAAAATAATGGTGATGATTTCACTTTCGATTTTGTGCAGACATCGGAAACTATTCCTTTTAAATTCAATCCTACTTTAGGAATTATTATAGGTAGTGGTCTTGTGGGATTAAATATTATAAAGAAAGCAAGGAATAAATAATTATACTTAGATGCTTAAAATAACGAAAAACAACCTGATATCTTACAAAGAGATAGCCAGAAAGAATGGGTTTTGGTTGTTTATGATCCTATCTTTGCTAGGTGTTTTTTATTTAAATTTAGTTTGGAAAACCCTAGGTGATCTAGACAGTTTGACGACTAGTATATTGTTCTATAGCGCTATTTTCGGTCTGATTTGGCAACGGAAAGACAGAATTAGGATCAATAGCCATGTATTTTCTAGTTTTATTGGTCTAGCTTTACTGGTCATTATTATGATCAAGACCATATATTTATTTAGTTTTGAGCATCGTTTATTATCTTTAGTTCCTTTTTGTGCGGGTTTGAGCTTAGCCTTAATTGCTTCTGGATTTAGGGGTTTAGGTCAATATAGTCGAGAGTTATTTTTTGCTTGGTTCTTATTTTTTCCTGAAGGTGTCCTTGGCAATTTTATTGACAGCGTCATCAGAGTTACTGTGCTCAATGCTAAGTTTGCGACCTATTTTCTTTACTATTTGGGTTTTCAGGTTGCTAACGTGGGAAATGAAGTTGTCTTATCTCTACCGAATCTTGGTGATTATAAAGCGATCGTCGATTATCCTTGTGCGGGAATGCCGATGATTCTTTTGATGTTGAAGTTGTCTTTATTGTTGGTTAGTTTTTTTCCTTTGAAGAAATTTCAATGTTTGGCGATTCCCATAGTATCGATCTCGATTGGTTTCTTTTTGGGAGTTGCACGGGTTTGTCTTTTGACTCTGGTCATTCCAAAACAAGCCACATTCGATTATTGGCATGGTACGGAGGGTTCACAAATTTTTTCAACTCTGGCAATTATGATTTTTTCTGGCTTTGTGTATTGGATTTTCAATAGAAATGGTTTGTTAGAATCGCCAAAGCAATCTGAGTAGATCATTGAATTATGTCCCATGAAAGTAAGATACGTAATGGTTTTCTGGCAACGATTAGTGTCGCTATTGCTTTGATCACGGCTTATGCGATCGCAGATCCTCAAGTTGGTAATCATCGAGTTGCTGATTTTGCTTTTCCTGATGAGATTCCTCTGGCAAATTGGGATTCTTTGTCTAGTGAATCTTTGGCGATCGCAACAGACCTAAATGAGGATGGCGAATCAATTGAGGCGGCAAGACGCTATTTATATCGTCAGAATGAGTTAAATCTGATGTTGGAAATTCGTTATCTTGTGGGAACGAGAGGTAATATTGCTAGTTTATTAACAGAATATTTGGAGTTTTCTCCTGCAACTCAACAAGTAAAAAAAATCAAGGGCGTTGGTTCTTATTTATTAGTTGAATACGAGAATAGTAATCAGGGAAAAGAGACGGTTAATTATTTGAGTAGTTGCCTCACTTCTTTTGGCCATAGCATTGTGGAGCAAAAAGAGTTTTCCGAGGTACTCAATCAGGTGAAATTGACTCCTGAATTATTTTGGAATTGGCTATGGGGTAAAGATAGTCTTCGCGATCGCCGTTGTTTATGGGTGAGTCTTTCTCTGGTTTCTGGACAAAATGAATCAGCTCACGAAGATTTGGAACAAGCTTGGCTCGACTTGCATCAATGGTGGCAACCTCGTTTTCCCGAACTCTAAATTAAGAGAGCTGTTTAAGGCAGCCATTGAGGGTGAAAACCAATCAAAGGTAATTGTTCTACTCGATGAGTAGGATTTTCTTCCGAAGGTGGGATCAGTAGCCAAATCCGACTGTTGACTACATCTGGTGACTCATTGGGCGATCGCGCTGCTGTAGTATCAGCATTTGTGGTTAATACCTGATCAAACAATACTCCCAGTCCATCAGGGGCCACACTAATTTGACTGTCTTGATATTTGGGCAAAGCAAGCAATGGGATAATTTCATTTGTTTTGAGATTAATTTCTGCCAGATAGGGCTGTTCGTAAAATTCTGGTTCAGAACGTAATTCGGTCAATAAACAATAAAGATGGGTGGCGATCGGATTAAACTGACAGTCAATAATCGAGCCTTCTAAATTAATTAATTCCTTTTCAATTCCTTGATTATTGACATAAAAAAGAGAGGTCGTATAACGCAACTCGGCATTGTCGGTATTGTAGTTAATCATGGCTGCGGCTCTGCCATCATTGGAAAAGCTGATCACTCGACCAAATCGCGGTAAAAAATCTAAAGGTTGCGCATTGGGAGTTAATGGTAAAAGAGCAATTCCTTCTCCCTGGGCGACCGCGAGGGTTTGACTATCAGGCGTTACTAAAAAATCTCCTCCTTGGGAATTTTTCAGTGTTTGGGGCAGATTGTCTTCTGTAATTTTCCAAAGTCCAAAATCAGCAGGGTTTTCGCGATTAATCCGCTGCACAACTATTGTCTTGCCATCTTGAGCCAGATCGAATTTATTATTTTGATATTCTTGATTGTCTAATAATAGGGTGATCGTAGATTTTGATTCTGGGGTTAATTCCTGATTTAGTTGGGTTGTCACCGTATATAGCTGCAATTTACTCATCCCTTCTAGCTCATCTTCTCGCTTAGCAGCCGAGAAAAGAATGCGATCGCTTTGGGGATAGGGTTCAAAATCGAAAACTACCAGATCTGGAGGAGTGAGAATAGTTTTTTCCTGTTTCGTCCAATTGTAGAGAATTAATCTACCAGCTTCTCTTTCCTGATTTCCAATATAGGCAAATGCGCGATCGCGACTATTAAATTTACCAAAAAAAGGTTGAATCTTGGCTCCTAACTGCTCACTTCCCGTAAATTGTTGTTGACCATCTTCGATAAAAATACGGTATTTTTCGCCATAGGGTGCGGGTTGATTTAAAGTGTAAGCCAGTTTATTGCCCGCCCAACTTATTTTGCCAGGCAAAGACGGTTCAATGACTAAATTCGCCTCAATGCTATCGTGATCCATCGGACGATTAAAAGTTAGTACAAAAGAGCGATCTTCTCCGCCAATATTCTTTCCTTGCCAACTAAAATTAGTCACTTGGGGTTTAACCTGAAAAGGACAATCAACCCCACAAGCTTTTGTCCCCCAGACAAAAAAACCAATCAGACAACTAAATATCATTATTGACGCGATCGATATTTTATCTATAGCTTGTATTTTCATGGGAGCAACTATTACTTGAGCTCTTCTAATATAGTCCAATGGGCAAAAGTCGCAGCTTGTCCGCATTTATCTCCCGAACGATTAACCAGATTCCAAATAATTGTTTTTTCAATGAGAAATCTAGTTCCTGTACTAGAGATTCTAACCCCCGTGTAATTGTCAATATAACCTTGCCGAGCTACTTGCCTCAAAATTAATTCCCTTTTTTCTCGATTCATTGGTTCAGCCGTTAATCTTGAAGGAGTTTGGGTTAGTTCTTCCCAGGTCATCGACCACAGTTCTAGAGCTGTTTGATTACCATAATTAAGAATTGGATCTGCTTGCATTTCATGGGAAACTACCACAAAAGGAGCCTCAAACAGAGCTTGGGCTTGAGCTTTTTGATCCCCATCTCTGAGTATTAGTTGATAGCCTAAAAAATGCTCAAAACTATCTAGTAAAATTTGACTCCAATCGATAACCTGGGGCTGCATCCAAATAACATTAGACATTCTCTCTGGTCTTTTTAGCTAATTAACAAGATGTACTAGCAAATACTATCAAAGCTAAAGCTCACATCGTACCAATCAATCTATGCTTTACCCATAAGTCTCTAAAGAAAGATGGGAAGAAGGATGTAGCCGTTTCCAAGTAGAAGCAATATCATGCAATCGTGACAGTCCTCGCCAAAGAGTTTTAACTCCAGGAAAACCATCATGTTTACGAGCTAA
>JBCCYD010000490.1:0-4645 GCA_039190385.1 Cyanobacteria bacterium P01_F01_bin.143
AGTGGAGAAGATTTAGAAGATATTTTTGTCGTAGAAGAATTAGATGATTCTATTTTAGATAAAAACTCTAATTTGCTGGCGATCGCGTCCACTGAAGAAATTGATGATGAGAGTGAAGATCTTGAAGAAAATAATCTTACTGGTTTAGAAGAACTAGACGAATCGATTTTAGATAAGAACTCCTTTCTATTAGCCATAGAATCTGCGGATGAAGTTGATAATAATGCTGAAGATAGTGGAGAAGATTTAGAAGATATTTTTGCCGTAGAAGAGTTAGATGATTCTCTTTTAGATAAGAACTCTAATTTATCAGCGATCGCGTCCACTGAGGAAGTCGATGATGAGAGTGAAGAAGATATCTTTGCAGTAGAAGAATTAGATGATTCTATTTCAGATAAGAACTCTAATTTATCAGCGATCGCCTCTACTGAGGAAGTTGATGAGGAAAGTGAAGATACTCAAGAAGATATCTTTGCAGTAGAAGAATTAGATGATTCTATTTCAGATAAAAACTCTAATTTGTCAGCGATCGCCTCTACTGAAGAAGTTGATGAGGAAAGTGAAGATACTCAAGAAGATATTTTTGTAGTAGAAGAATTAGACGATGAAATTAATAGTGAAGAAGATGAAGATTTAGCAATAGAGTCTAGTCAACAAACAGATGAAATTAAAATTTCTGAAACTGAAACAATTAGTTTTCCAGAATATTGCTTTATTCGCAACAAAAGGTTACTGGAAAGTGAGCTACTTGCTCCTAAACTAAACATTGCTCATCTAGTAAATTTTTTTCATGAGCTATCGCAAGAGAATAAAAAATTATTACTGCCAATATTGAACCAACATTTCAAAGAAAAAGAGAAGATATTAAATAGATTAGAGACAGACTCAGAACAAGAACAATTTAAACCAGAAATTGAAGAATGGTTGCAACAAATTACAGAACTCAGTCCTGAAGAAACTCGCAAAGCTGCTATTTGGTTTAGCCGGTACTGTGTTAATCCAGAAAATACAATGGCTGAAATTACAACAGTATTTGAAGCTGAAGCAGCAAAACAAGCAGCGAAAGAACAAACAGTAGAAAAAGCACCTTCTTTAGCAAATAAGAAAAACAGTGATAACTTACAATCAAACAATTATTTAAAAGAAAAAAAATCTACGAAAAACCAACAATATCCAACCACTTATCAACCATCAAACTATTCACCATCACCAATTACAACCGATAAACAAATAGAAGAGCAACAAGAAGGGAAAAGCAAACTAAATGGTAAGAGTATTAATATTTTAGTTCCAATTATTTGGACTGCCGTTACTTTGATTTTTGTTATCATCGGTATTATTCAAAACAACTCCAACGCAGTAAATGCAGAAGGAATTCCAGTTATTTGTGAAAGTGTTATTAATACAGAATCTACCGAATATTGTCAATTAACAGTAGATTTAGTAGGGCAAAGAATGTTAAAAGGTATAACTCAAGAAGCTATTCCTTTTTCTTCTAATCAAGAGTATATGGCTTTATATCATTGTGAAAGATATGCCAATATCAAAGCAGGTCTTCCTTTTGCTCAAGCCGATCCTAGCGATAAATCGGTAATTAACAGTCATGGAGAAGAAATATTACCAGGTATTTATTTTGCCGAAGCCCAACAAAAAAGTGTTAAGGAAGATGAAAATATTGTCAGAGTTGCTTGCACTTTTGTTAATCAGGAAGATTCACTAGGTCTTTTAGCTTCAGACATAATTCCTAATAATTGGCCTTTAGAAAAATATCAAGGCGAAACCACCATGAGACAACTACAGTCTCTTAATCAATCTCTTGGTATTTATTCAATATTTGTTGTCATGGGATTTGGCACCTTATTTACAGCGATCGGCCTCTTTGTCGCTTCTATGCTTGATTGGGGAATTACCATTACTTCAATGGATGCACTTTATAAGTCAGCTTTTATATTGGGTGCTATGGAAGTAGCTTTTTCGTACATACCTATTATTGGGTTCTTTGGAACCTTAGCATTAAAGACTCTAACCTTAGGCATTTCTAGTGCTTTCGTGAAAGGATTTAAAGTAAATTGGAGTGATGGTTATCCTGTAGTCTGTTTGGGGACAGTAACCATTTTGGGAATTAGATCAATACTTCATTTCTTGCTAATTCTGTTGATATCCTCTTTTATTCCTTAGAAGATAGATTAAACCTTAGTGAAAATAAAAATTTATTATCACTACAAATAAAACACATACGATCATTCTTGTAAAATGCATCATGGCAGAGTTATCACACTCTATTTTCAGCCTGGGGAATTTTTCCTTCAGGGATTATACTTTGTAGTCTAACAGTTAGTACTTGGAAGAATTTCATGGATTTATCACTCATACCTGCTCAACCCAAACCTGGTATTGTCAATGTTTTAATTGAAATTCCTGCAGGCAGCAAAAATAAATATGAATTCGATAAGGATCTAAATGCTTTTGCTTTGGATCGCGTTCTCTATGCTTCGGTTCAATATCCCTATGATTATGGTTTTATCCCTAATACTTTAGCTGATGATGGCGATCCTTTGGATGGAATGGTAATTATGGATCAACCTACTTTTCCTGGATGTGTAATTGCAGCTAGACCTATTGGAATGTTAGGCATGGTCGATGGTGGAGATAACGACGAGAAAATTCTTTGTGTTCCCGATAAAGATCCTCGCTATGCTAATGTCACTTCTCTCAAAGATATTGCACAACATCGCTTAGACGAAATTGCTGAATTCTTCCGCACCTATAAAAATCTAGAGAAAAAGGTAACTGAAATTACTGGTTGGGACGATGTGGATAAGGTCAAACCTCTTGTCGAAAAATGTATTAAGGCTTATAAGTAGACTTTAATCGGGAATTAATAATCTGGGGGCGTTTTACGTCCCCAACCGTTAAAATAATCAAGACTATCATCCTTCAATTTATCAATTTCTAAAATATGCTTGTTAAATCAACTACTCGCCATATTCGTATCTATACAGCAGAAGTTAAAGGTAACGAATTAGTAGAAAATAAAAAGGTTTTGACTTTGGATGTCGATCCAGATAATGAGTTTAACTGGAGCGAGGATGCATTACAAAAGGTTTATCGCAAATTTGATGAGTTGGTAGAAGCGAGTAGCGGAGAAGATCTTAGTGAATATAATCTGCGTCGTATAGGTTCAGATCTAGAACATTTTGTGCGTTCTTTGCTCAACAAGGGAGCAATTAAATATAATCTGGGAGGGAAAGTCCGCAACTACAGTATGGGATTACCGAAAGTAGAAAGTCCTGAAACAGAAGGCAAGTTCCTTTAATTTAAAATTATCAGTTATGTTAGTAATTAATGGCAAAATTATCTGTAGAATTAAATCGCTATTTTTTTGAGGAAGATCGGGATTCCCAAGTAACTCTCGAAGATATTTTGTCCCTGGCAGGAGAACGTATTTTTGGTTTTTTGTTTGTAATTTTGGCTTTGCCTTCGGCTTTGCCAGTTCCGGCTCCTGGTTATTCAGTTCCTTTTGGCATTGCGATGTTTGTCTTGGCTTGTCAGCTCATCTTGGGTCATCAGCGTCCTTGGCTACCAGCAAAGATGATGAAAGGTTCTATGAAATTAGAGACAGTACAAGGATTTGTATCCAAGGGAATTCCTTGGTTGCAAAGGGTTGAAAAATTGACTAAACCAAGATTTGCTTATCTTTGCACCAGTTTGCCAGGAAGAATTTTGTTGGGTAGCGCGATCGCGTTGATGGCAATTTCGATGATGATTCCCCTTCCTCTGACTAATACTATTCCCGCGATCGGTATTTTTGTGACGGCTTTTGGTTTGCTAGAAGATGATGGTTTAATCAGTATTTTTGGTTTATTTATTTGTTCTGTAGGTTTTACGATAACTAGTTCGATTTTGATTTTTGGGACTGCCGCAGTTAGGGCTGTTATCGATGTAATTAAGGAATATCTTGGTAATTTAATTTCTTACGGTATTTAGTTAATATCTAGATCAATCAGATTCTAATAGCAGATAACGCTATGGTTACAACGAAATCTAAGCAAATTACCTTGGAAGAGTTTTTGGCGCTACCAGAAACGAAGCCTGCTAGTGAGTATATCGACGGCAAAATTATTCAAAAACCAATGCCTAAAGGCAAACATAGCACTATACAGGCAGAGCTAATTATTGCCCTGAATGGTGTACTCAAAACTCAAAAAATTGCTAGAGCTTTTCCCGAGTTAAGATGTACTTTTGGCGATCACTCCATAATGCCCGATGTCAGTATCTTTACTTGGGAGAGAATTCCCCGCGATCGCAATGGCGAGATCGCAGATTCATTTCAAGCTGCGCCAGATTGGACAATTGAAATTTTATCTCCTAATCAAAATCAGACAAAAGTTACCAAAAATATTCTTCATTGCTTAGATAATGGGACAGAGTTAGGCTGGCTAATAGATCCTAGTGAGAAATCTGTATTAGTTTATTTTCCTCAGCAAAAACCTGCATTTTTTGAGGTTGTAACAGATGTTTTACCTACACCAGATTTTGCCCAAGCATTGGAGTTGACTTTAGGCCCCAGAAGACGAACCAGGCGAGATTGCCGCCCCAGAGCCGCACGCCGCAGGTGCGTTGGGCGATATAAAAGGAGCTCATG
>JBCCYD010000491.1:0-4645 GCA_039190385.1 Cyanobacteria bacterium P01_F01_bin.143
GGAGGCGATCGCTTCTTCTAATCTTCCTAAATTCTTTAAAGCAATCCCGCGGTTGTTCCAAGCTTCGTGGTAATCAGGTTTAATATCGAGAGCTTTCTCATAGGAGGCGATCGCTTCCTCTAATCTTCCTAAATTAAATAAAGCAATCCCCCGGTTGTTCCAAGCTTGGTCTTTATCAGGTTTAATATCGAGAGCTTTCTCATAGGAGGCGATCGCTTCTTCTAATCTTCCTAAATTAAATAAAGCATTCCCGCGGTTGTACCAAGCTTCGTCTTTATCAGGTTTAATATCGAGAGCTTTCTCATAGGAGGTGAGCGCTTCTTCTAATCTTCCTAAATTCTTTAAAGCAATCCCGCGGTTGTACCAAGCTTCGTGGAAACCTTTAATAGTTGAGACTTTGCTGCTCAATCTAGCTTTAATTGCTTGATCAAAACCGCTAACCGCCGCTTCATAATCCTTATTGGCTGCCAGAATATTTCCCTGCTCAAACCAAAGGCTAGCAGCACGTTCAAGATCAGGATTTTCCGTAAGATAGGCTTGAATTTCTGAAATGCGTTCGAGACGTTGTTGCTCAGTCCACTGACTATACTTCTTAACATCACCTTCCAACGACAAACGATTAGTTTCTTGCTCGATCATTTGCCGATCCGTAGGCACATCAACGATACCCGATCGCCAATCAGCAAAGTCTGGAGCACGATGAAGAATATATTTAACAGCAAAAGGAGGTAACAAAAAGACAAAACAGAGATGACGAAAGAGATCGCGAAAATTTTCCCGTTGCCAGTTTAAATGGTTGAGAATTGGTGGCACTGTATCGAGCTTATAATAATCTCCGACCCCACCATATCCAGGGCGAATATATTCAACTAGGGATTTTTCTAAGCCACTAATAAATACAATATTTAGTTGTTCCTGATTCGGCAATGCGGCAACTCGCTCAATGAGATTATCGATAGGAGCATCTAGCTCTAAAACACCAATGTTTTTATTTGGTAAATCTGTTTCTACTTTGGGGATTAACTCTTTACCACCAACAGGAGTACATTTCACAAAAACGATACCAAAACCTTTGCGTCGTCGTAGGGATCTGGTTAACGCTCGATATTCTTCCTCAGTAGTAATTTCCAGGGCTGATTGATCTAATGACTTGGTCATGATGCGGCAGTAGAACTTGAGTTGAATTTATCGAGATCTCTGACGAGAGGATGGACATCATACCAACGATTTAACTTATAGTTTGCGTCGTAATAACGATATTCGAGAATGCAGCGACTAGCGAGCAAACGAGGATATTCTTTGTTGTCTTCTTCATTGGGAATTTCCTTAGAATTGGCAACTTGTCGCAATAGTTCCCATTGATGCTCAAAAATTGTGTTAGAAAAAGCGTCTTTTGCTTCTTCAATCGCTATGCGTACCGAACGTTGGGAAATTGGTAAATCATCTGTCCAATCTAGAGCTTTTTGCATCATTTGCATCAATAACCGTACATGTCCGCCACTCATTAAGCAAAGTTGTTCTAGAGTTTCAGCCGATTCAAATACTTGAGTATCTAAGTTTTGAGCTAAATTAATTCCAGCGTTAGAATCGTCGTCTAATTTCACATAGGAAATTCGTTTGGCAATCATTTCTCGAACTTTTGCTAATCCTGGCTCATGCTGTTGATTATCGCGATCGCTGACCATAATCATCGGTAAAACATCGGTTTCGTCATAATTATTTTGCAATTGAGCACAACGCTCGGAGTAGACCATCGCGATCGGCACAGTGTAAATTACATGACATGCTAGCCCTCGCATCTGTTCGTGACGTTTGATGAAGATTTCATCGTAGTTATTCGGTTGATTCTCGGCTTTTTGTCGTTCAACAATGCGGTCTAAATTATCCACAATCAGCACCAAATCCTGGTAATTGTCGGGTAAGGATTTCTTGGCTGCTGTAATGAATTGATTGAGAGCTTCTAATAAGGAAGGAGCATTGGCATTAATGCGATCGCGAATTTGACGACGATTATCAGGTTGTGTCTTGAGAGTGGCAGTAATTTTGGCAAACTGAGAAACCTGTTGTTCTAGGGTTAATTCTTCAAAGTCTAGTTTTGTTAATAAAAGATCTTGGAAGCTCTGTGTCCTTTGTTTGAGCCAGTTTGATAAATTTTTGAGTGGATTTTTATCTTCTAGCTTAATAGTTTGGACTAAATGTTTGGTGCAAGCCAGCAAAATATCGGCATATTCGGTATCTTCAATATCAATATCTTCATCGTTGGCAGCAAAATAGACGACAAAGTACTTTTCTTTTTCCAACTCTTCTTTTAATTGCAAAAGTTCTGTAGATTTGCCAACCCCGCGATGTCCTGTATAAAGCTGACAGGTAGAATGATTACTCCGAATTATTTTACGTCCCAATTCCCGCAGAACATTCCAATTACCCCGAACTTCCTCACAATTCACATAGGCTTCTTTGGGAGGCGGATCGAAAGGATCGAAAACGTTATAGATCTCAGTTAATAGATCTTGCGGCATGAGCTAATTGGGTTGTCTATTTTTTGTTGCTATACCGTGCAATTATAGCGAAAAATAGACTTTTCTGATGAGTTTGTTATTGGCGCGATCTGGCATGATCACAAAAGCGATCACAAAATTGTTGAGAGTTGACGTATAACGTTACACGTCATAGCGATCGCAGTAACGCGATCGCTAATTAATACGTCTACAGATCAAAAATACCTAAATATTTCGCGATCGCATACACATCACCATTTCCTCAACCAGAACAATTAGTCACGATCTGTAATGACGGCAAAAGCGATCGCAGAGTTGTTGAGAGTTGACGTATAACGTTACATGTTATGGCGATCGCACTAATTTAATGCGATCGCTAATTAATACGTCTATAGATCAAAAATACCTAGATATTTCGCGATCGCGTACACATCCCCATCACCTTAACCAGAACAATTAGTCACGATCTGTAATGACGGCAAAAGCGATCGCAGAGTTGTTGAAAGTTGACGTATAACGTTACACGTCACTGCGATCGCTAATTAACACGTCTATAGATCAAAAATACCTAGATATTTCGCGATCGTTTGCACATCCTTATCTCCTCGACCAGAACAATTAATCACAATCCGAGGACTACCTTCTAATTGAGGACAAAGTTTCTCTAAATAAGCAAAAGCATGAGCCGTCTCTAAAGCAGGAATAATCCCTTCCAACTCTGACAATTTACAAAGCGCATCCACCGCTTCCTTATCCGTAATACTGTAATATTCCGCGCGACCTGTATCCTTAAGATAACTATGCTCTGGCCCCACTCCAGGATAATCGAGCCCTGCACTAATAGAATGAGCTTCCACTACTTGCCCTTCTGTATCCTGTAACAGGTAACTCATTGCACCATGCAACACTCCAGGTTTACCTTCAGTTAAAGTCGCTGCATGTTTGCCGGAAATCACACTTTCTCCCGCAGCTTCGACACCAATCATCCGCACCGATGGTTCTTTGACAAAATCATGGAATAATCCCATCGCATTAGAGCCACCACCGACACAAGCTAAAAGGATATCGGGTAATCCCGCAAATTTTTCTTGGCATTGACGGCGAGTTTCCTGACCAATAACCGCATGGAAATCTCTCACCATCATCGGATAAGGATGAGGCCCCGCTACTGAACCCAAGATGTAATGGGTATTTTCTACATTAGTCACCCAATCGCGAATCGCTTCAGAAGTCGCATCTTTGAGTGTACCAGTTCCAGCAGTTACAGGTTGCACTTTTGCCCCGAGTAAACGCATACGAAAGACATTAAGTTTTTGACGTTCCATATCTTGAACGCCCATATAAATAATACATTCCAAACCAAAACGAGCGCAAACTGTAGCTGTTGCAACACCATGTTGACCCGCACCAGTTTCAGCGATGATGCGTTTTTTACCCATACGAATCGCTAGCAAAGCCTGGGCTAGAGCGTTATTTATTTTATGGGCTCCAGTATGATTGAGGTCTTCTCTTTTGAGATAAATTTGTGGGCCTGTGCCATCAGGTCGAGCATAATGTTCGGTAAGGCGTTCGGCAAAATATAGAGGGTTGGCTCTGCCGACATAATCTTTGAGTAATCCTTGTAATTCAGCTTGAAAGTCGGGATCTACTCGATATCTGTTATATGCTGTCTCCAATTCGGCCAAAGCTGGCATTAAAGTTTCAGGAACATATTTGCCACCATAGGGGCCAAAGCGTCCTAGACTGTCCGGGACATTAGTGCGATCGCTTTTTATTGGTGTAGTTGTCATAGAAATTCAATATAGAAATATTTTTCTGTATAAATCATCATAGAACTTTATCCCTTCCCGTAACATTCTCTTTTTTCGTTACGCTGTCGTGCTTAACATATTTTCTGATGCGGGATGTGACAATGGCGAATTGAATAAGTCAAAAATAAGCTTCAGATCATTGATCACTGGTAGCTAAGTAGCAAGGCGTAATTAAATATAAGATAGAATTGCCCTATTTATAAATCTATGCCTTACCCATAACTATGGAAAAGATTGCCATGACTGTACTCTAATCATCAAAGAGCTAGAGAAATTAAAGAAATGCAATCCTGGGCAAAAGAAGAACTTAAAAACGCTAATCTACCAGATAAAAGA
>JBCCYD010000492.1:0-4639 GCA_039190385.1 Cyanobacteria bacterium P01_F01_bin.143
TAATACTGTGACTAGTTTTACTTTTTTTAGAATGAATTTGCTTAGAAAAAATTAGTTGTTTTAAACAAACCTGTAGCATAGACACAGGACGATTCAATATCCTACTTAGCTGTTTGATAGTAATCCCTGTAGCTTGTTCCTGAATAATTTTTAAAACTTCTTCTTGAGTCGTTAGTCCTGGGGTGGCACTAATTATTTTAAGATAATTCACTAAAAAAATCCTCAAGTACATTTATATAGCAAGAAAACAGATAACTAAATTACTTCTGTAAAAATACTGAGACAGTATATACAGTCATCCCTTTGCCGTTATATCCGTGATTTTTTAAAATGACAACTTTTCCGTTAGCAGTTAGCAGTGATCAGTTATCAGTGAGTTATCAGTTATCCCTATTCGAGAGTAAATAATTAACCATTAGCAATTAGCCATCAGCAATTAGCTACTACCAAATTTACTTGCTCCACTGAATAGGTAAACTACTATCTTGAGACAGGTATTCTGTTTCCCGATTTAAAACTTGCTCTACACTATTGTAAATTTCTTCAGCTTCGGCGCGAGAATTGCCGATACTGGTTAAACCTAATTTGCCAAATTCGGATAATGAACCCATAAGATGAAAAACATTACCAGTACAAGTACTACTATCAAAATGTAGTCTTTCTTGGGCAATAATATCCATCAAGTCATTGGGCAATAAACCTTGATAAGAATCCTGTTGTAAATTATCGGAAGCAATATAGTATTTAGCTTGGTTTTGCTGACTCAGAAATAATCCTGTTTCATAGTCATATTTGCCATTACTTAATAGCTTTAAAGTCATAAAAGGATGAGTCGTACCACCTTTTCTGAGATTAATTTCGATCGCATTAATTTCCCATTCCTTACTATCAGGTTTTTTAACAGCAACAAAATCCACGCCATATCTTTCAATTGCACCTTTCTTTGCTAAGGCATAACCCACTTTTAAACCAATATCTTGTAATTTCAAACGATATTTTTCGTCGGCAGGAAAATGGCACCCGAGATAAATTTGACCATCGGCACCACCTAAAATTTGATCATGGGTAGAAAGAATATCGACTTCTCCAGAAGGTTTGATATAGCCTTGAACACTGGGAGATGTTTTGATTTCTCCTTCGATAAAAGCTTCGACAATTGCCCCCAATTCAGGAATTCGACGGGAAAAATTACTCCAGGTTTCCTCTGCTGCTTGAAAACTAAGATTTTCTAATTCTTGCTTGATTGCTTTAATAGTTTTAGTTGGCTCACAAGTATCAGGAGCATAGTCTTTAATTGGATTGAGATTTAAAACGGCATTACCTTCTCCAGAAAAACCTTCATTCAGTTTAATTACCATTCGTTGGAGATCTGGTTGTCTTATCCAAAGATTAATAATTTCCGTAACTAAATCTTCTATATTGGTAACAGTGTAACTACCATCAGGATGGGGAATCTGGCATTCAGCAAAAACTTCACGACTACCGCTTTTAGAACCCCAATAAAGTAATTTCGGATCAGATGCGAGTAGAGGAATTCCTAATTGTAAAGAGAGTTCTTGTTCTAACTCTGTAGAGTTGTAGCAAACCATATAAGAGCGATCGCTTCTTAAGGCTCGACGAATTTTGGAAACTAAACGAGGACGTTCTAAAATTTTCTGGGTTAATGGTTTTAAAGAAGCATCATAAAGACTAATTTGTAATAGTCTTTCTCTAGCATGAGAAAAAGGAATTCCTGGGAGAAGTTGTAAATAATAATCAATAATAATAGGACATAAAGGTAGGGCAGAAACATAAATAACTCTGGTGTGGGGATTACGGAGACGGATCAAAGAAAAAAGTAGTCTTTCTTCGTAATGTAAAAACCCTGGGATTTTTTGACCTAATTGGGGATCGATACTAAATGAAGGAACAACCAAAATATCACAATCATCGTGATCAAAGATATCGATACTTTGCCAGCGAGTTTTCAATTCATCTTGTAATTGCTGAAATCTAAGATCCGATTTATTGTCTGTAATCATTTTTGTCTCAAGGTAAAAGAAGTTGAAAAACTCGGAAACTTCCTCTTATGAAGGCTTGGTGTGTTTTTTTCGAGGAAAAGTTCAGCGATAAACCGAGCACCTCTATAATTAAATACAGATACAATCCGTCTGTCCATAGAAAAACAAAGATGAACATTAGGGCCCTTTATGCCAAACTCCATAATGCAATATGTACCGAATCAAGACTCGATTACATGGGTAGTGTGACAGTCGATCAAGATTGGTTGGATGCGGCAGGTCTTTACGATGGACAAGCAGTAGATGTTTTAAATATTGACAATGGAGCGCGTTTAACAACTTATTTGATTGCCGGAGAACCTGGTTTAGGTGAAGTTTGTCTTAATGGATCTGCTGCCCATCATTTTGAGGCGGGGCAGAAGGTAATTATAATTGCTTATTGCTATCTTACTCTGGAAGAAAAAAAAGATTTTCGCCCCAAAGTTCTTTTATTTAATGAACATCCGCCTTTTGAAATTGACCAGAAAGCCCAGAAAGTAAAATGGCTTAAAGAACGACCGAGCTATTCTTTATTGGAAGCAGAAAAACCAGCAACGATTTACAAAAAAAATTAAGAGTGAAATCCCTTACATTTATGAAGTAGGGCTGTTTCACTCTAAAAAAAATTCAAAAACTATTAGCCATTAGCGTTTTTATCTGGCAACCCTAGCATTTGAGAGTTGCTTTTACCCGGGGCAATCATGGGATAACAGTTTTCGTCCTTTTTGACCCTGGCATCGACTAGTACGGGGCCATCATAGGCTAGCATTTCCGCGATCGCGTCTTTCAATTCTGCGCGATCGCTGACTACCATGCCCTTAATCCCATAGGCTTTGGCCAACAGCTCAAAATCAGGCATTCCCACTTCCATATTAGAAGAAGAATAACGTTCTCCAAAAAAGGTTTCTTGCCACTGTCTCACCATGCCTTGCCAACCATTATTGATAATAATAGTTTTGACATTAATGCCAAATTGCGCCAAAGTTCCCAATTCTTGAGGGTTCATTTGAAAACTGGCATCACCACTGATACAAATGACTTCCTCATCTGGCACTGCCACCTTAACTCCCATCGCAGCGGGCAATCCATAGCCCATAGTGCCTAAACCAGCACTAGAAATCCAACGTCTTGGGCCATTTTTGAGGAATTGAGCTGCCCACATTTGATGTTGACCAACATCGGTGGTGTAGTAGGCATGGGGTGCTTGATTGCCAACTTCTACAATCACCTCTTGAGGAGATAAGCTATCTTCTGGATGAGGAACCACTAGGGGATAATCCGCGCGCCATTGGTTAATTTTGTCTAACCAATGCTGAGTTTTGGTCGCATCCATAGGAAGATTACGTTCCTTGGCTCGGGCATTCATTTTGCCTAATACCCAGCGAACATCGCCTACAATCGGAACTTCGGGGGCACGGTTTTTGCCCACCTCGGCAGGGTCAATATCAATGTGGATTACCTTAGCCCGAGAAGCAAATTCATCTAGTTTTCCAGTAACGCGATCGTCAAACCTCGCGCCTACGGCAATCAAAAGATCACATTCACTAACGGCAAAATTGGCATAGGCAGTACCATGCATTCCCAACATCCCAACAGATAGGGGGTTATGTTCATCAAATGATCCTAATCCCATCAGCGTTGTGGTTACAGGAAGATTAAATCGTTCTGCAAATTCTTGAATTTCGGCATGGGCATCAGCAGAAATTGCGCCACCACCAACATAAACTAATGGTTTTGTTGATGTTTCTATTAAATCTAAGGCCACGTTAATCTGACGCGGATTACCTTTAAATGTTGGTCTATATCCCGGTAAGCTAACTGTTCCTGGTTCTACGGGAACATAAGCAAATTTTTCTAAGCCGACATCTTTGGGCACATCTATTAGCACTGGGCCAGGACGGCCTGTACTAGCAATATGAAAAGCTTCGGCGACAATTCGCGCCATATCCTTGGCATGTCGCACTACATAGGAATTTTTGACCACAGGAAGAGTAATGCCAAAAATATCTGTTTCCTGAAACGCATCAGTACCGATCGCGGCACGGGTAACTTGCCCTGTGATGACGACCATGGGAATCGAATCCATATGAGCCGTAGCGATACCTGTCACCAGATTAGTTGCTCCAGGCCCTGATGTCGCAAAGCAGACACCTACTTCTCCCGTTGCCCGGGCGTAGCCATCGGCTGCATGAGATGCGCCTTGTTCATGTCTGACGAGAATATGTTGAATTTCACCTCTAGCCTCTGCAAGGTAGAGCTCGTCATAGATGGGGAGAATTGCCCCACCAGGATAGCCAAAAACATGTTTAACGCCATGACGGCAAAGGCTATCTATCAGAGCAAATCCGCCTGATTGAAGCTCTGGAGAAGAAATCGGACTGTTTGTTTGAGGAATGCTTGTTGAAACCACTAGGTTAACCGTAATACTTGCCTAATATTTATCTTAGAATTTGTTGCCTATAATGCAACAATAAATTTCGTTAGCTGGTACGTCTAAAGTTCTCATTTTAAAGGAAGATTGGATCGCTGTCGATAATGTAAACACCTTGTTTACAATTGATTAATTTACTAAATTCACTATCCTCACTTTTTTAGCGTAA
>JBCCYD010000493.1:0-4637 GCA_039190385.1 Cyanobacteria bacterium P01_F01_bin.143
AATGCACTAAAAACAGTAAAACTAGAATCTTTATTACTATCAAGCATTTGTTGATAAAGCTGAAAAGCATCATCGTAATTATCCTGTTTACATATCCAAATAGTGTAGGTAAATTCATCAGGTTCTAACCCAGTAGCTTTCATCTCATCAACTAAGTTGGAAATTTCTGTTTTATCTTCCATTTTGATCATCAAACTGTTAAATGTGTAATGATCTGGTTCTATCCCTAATGTATCCATCCGTTCATATACTTGCAAAGCTAATTCTTTTGTAGAAACTCTATGTATTACCTTGCTAGCATTAATAGTATCTGGATAGTAATCAATTATTTCTTCTGCTATTTCCTTTTCTTCTGCTTTTATTTCTTTTTCATAAGAATCTAAAGTTGTAATAGGTATAAGATTAATAAAGTTGAGATAAGGTGCCTCTATGCTTATCTTTTTATCTTCCAGACTTTCCCATTTCACCAAACCCTTTCTGCACAATTCTATAACAAGTTCTTCAAATTTTGAATCAGTAAGATTTATTTTGTTACCATAATGAGAATCTAATCTTTTTTTTACATATTTAGAAATTTCTTCTGTCTTTCCTCTATTTTTTCTTCGCCAGAATTCAACACACTTATAGCTTCTCAGTATCTCATACTGAAGTAAATTATCATCATTATTTTTAAAGCCAGTTATTATTGCATCATATCTTGATCTCATTTCCTCTATTGGAACAAAATAAGAACCAATTGTGTCGTCTGTATATTTGTTGGCAATTACTATAGATAATTCATTGAGTTTTTTTTTGATTTCTGTTTTAAAAGAATCACTAATGGGTTTGATTTCTACTTTCCTAAAATTTTCTGTTATTCTAGCGTTAAGACTATAGTAAACTGATGGCAAAAATTCTTTTCTACAGCTAGCTAATATAACACTATTATTTATCTCAATTATTTGTTTTATTAAGTTAGGAAACCAATTATATTCTACATAATCATCAATATCATTAAAAACAAAAAATATCGGTATGTCGTCATTTATGTATAAATCTATATTTATCTCTTCTATAAATTTTTTTTGTTGAGGATCGGCTAAATATACAGTAGATTCTGGAAATTTATTTTTTATCTGTTCAAATATTGCTCTAGACTTACCTGCTAATGGTTTGCCAGAAACAATAATATTTTTTCGCTCATTTATTAGTTTATTTATCTCTGGATCTACCCCTTCCCTTTCTAGATAAATTTTGTCAGTAAAATTCGATTCTTTCTTCGCTCTATCGCCCAGTAAATCTGAAGGTTGAAGTTCTTTAGCTAGTTTTTCTTTGAAAAATTTGAAAAAAGTGTTTGATGAATTTATTTTTTCACTATTTTTTTTTTAGAATCAGCAAACTGAGGTTGTACTGGTTTATCTGACCCTTGCAAATTTGGTAAAGGTTGCTGGGTTTGGATATTCCGGCTGATAAATGTTTTAACTGATTTGTAGACAGTAGTCTTTTTTGATTCTGGTTTGGAAATAGAAATATGGTCTGCATCAGGTATAGGAATAGGTTCTACCTGCGCAATACCAGGATCTGCAGTTGCAGCATCAACTACTATAATTTTGCTTATGTTCGCTATTGTTGTCGGTTTAGTTTCTCTAAAAACTTGAACTGGAATTTGCGATAATATTTCGTGGCTGCGGTAAGCGCGGTTTAATTCCAATAAACGGGGATGACTAGCTTCCAACTCTTGAACATTGATAGAGACAATTGACTTTAAAAATTTAAAAAAACTTACCAAATCTGATCCAGAATGAGGTGTCGCTATGAAAACTATACCTCTAGTTTGATCTACCAGCCTTTTGCGATAACTATCCCCATAGTCTTGAGCATTGCGTAGCATTTGTTTGACTAGGATGCCTCCCATGCTATGAGTGATAAAAATCAGAGGATGCCTTCCCAAATCTTCAGAATCCAACTCTGCTGCCATATATGCTGCTAAATCAAGAATAGGCATTTGACTACCTTCAGATCTAACTAGGCTAGAGTCATAATCCATTGACCAAATACCGTAGTCAGGAAAATCATCACCTAACCACATAGGGAAAAAGTGAGTATCTTCTTCTGACTCTTGAGGATGCCAAGTGCTCCAGTAATGACCCCCTAACCCATGAACGAAAACAATATCGGCTACCCTAGCTGCGTTTTCCGTTCCTCTGATGGCAATTAAACCTTCTGACATACTGCTGCGATGATTGCTTCTGCTTTGACAATATTATAAGCTATTTAAGCCTACATACTAAAAAAGTATTTCTATTTATATCGTCGTTTTACAGTTCAATTTTATTTCATTTTAGTCATTACCACGATCGCGCCAGGCTCGATGATAAGCTTTTTCTAATTGTTCAGTAGCAAAGGCGGCATCAACGATTGGGGATTTTTTCATCCTTTGTCGTAAGCTTGCTCGGATTTGACTCAATTTATTTAAATCCTGAGTTAGCTTAAGCGCGATCGCGACATACTCCTCTTCTGTCTCTGCACTCAATTCACCCATCCCCAAATTACTCAAAAAGCTATAACTCATCCGCGAAAAGAATTGTTGTCCCCGCAGCGAAATCACAGGAATTCCCATCCACAAAGCTTGGCAAGTTGTTGTCCCGCCATTATAAGGAAAAGGATCTAGGGCAATATCAATCTTATGATAGGAAGCAAAAAAGTTCTCAATCTTCAGAGTTGGCTTTTCTAGAATCACCCTGGCTCCATCAATTCCCTGGGACATAAATTGCTCACGAAAATACTCACAAGTTCCTTCATCTTCTAACGCTAAAGCTTTGAGTAATAAACGAGAATTAGGAACAGCTTTCAGCACTTGCGACCATAAACGAATTGTTGTCGGCGAAAGTTTAGCACTATTGTTAAAAGAACCAAAAGTGATATAACCATTCTCCAAAGCTGGTAATTTTTGCAGTTCGGGCAGAAAATCTTGGGGACGGAAACACCAGAAACTTCCTGCTACAGGCAATATTTTTTCGCTGTAAAGTTCAGCAAACTCCTGCGGGGAAACATATTCATCAGAAATAATATAGTCAATCTCATCTAAGCCACTAGACTCGGGATAACCAATATAAAGCATTTGTATCGGGGCTGGTTTGCAGCGCAATACCTGAGTGCGATTGCCGCTGGTATGACCTGATAAATCAACGAGAATATCGATCGCGTCATCGTGAATTTGTTGGGCTAAACGCTGATCATCCCAACCCGCACAGTTGAGCCAGCGATCGCTATAATTCTGTAATCTAGTAGTCGTCTCATCAGAAATTCCCCCACTGTCATAACAAAAGCTAGTAACCAATTGGGGGTTATGATTGGCCAAAATTGGCTCTAGGAAAAAAGCCACAGGATGGCTACGTAAATCACTCGAAAGATAACCAATTTTCAAGGGGCGATCGCTTTTATCATCACTTTGCCATTGAGTATATTTAATTGCTGGGGCTGGTAACCGATTGACCCATTTACGACGCTCTTGAACTAATTCTTGAGGAGAGAGATCATCACTATAGAGCGTGGAGAACAAGGCATTGGAAATGGGGGTAGTTTTTTGGGAGTCGAGTTGCCAACTCATTTCATAACTGGCGATCGCCTCGGAAATACGGGCTTGATAGGTCAGGGCAAAACCTTGTAATAGTCTTATTCCTGCTAGATTAGGATTGCGTTGTAATAAAAAATTCGCTTGCGCGATCGCCTGACTAACTTTACCTAAGTTCAACAAGGCATAGATAAAATTGGACTGAGTAATATCATTATTAGGATTGATAGTAATAGAGCGCTGTAAATAGGGTAAAGCTTCCTGGGGACGTTTCAACATCCGCAGCAAAGTACCTAAATTATTGAGACTATCAGCAGAATTTGGAGCGTTGGCTACTGCTTTTTGAAAATATTTTAATGCTGGTTGATATTTTCCTTGATATTGCAGCGAGATTCCCAAGGCATTGAGAGCAAAGAGATTATTCGGTTGTATTTTGAGCCAAGCATTACAGATTTCGATGACTTCATCCGAGCGATTTGAGTCAACTAAAACTTGAGTGAGATTGCGATAGGCTAGAACAAAATTTGGCTGAAGCTTGATTACCTGACGATAATGAGTGATAGCTTCGGTAACGCGATCGCTATCTCGTAGGCAATTAGCTAGATTGAGATGGGCCTGAAAAAAATTACCTTGTAGAGAGAGGGCTTTTTGATAGGCATTGATGGCATCTTCAGCGCGATCAAGCTGACCAAGGAGATTGCCATAGTTATACCAAGCTGGGGGAATATTATCCGCGATCGCGAAAGCTGATTGATAGCAAGATAGTGCCTGCTGTAATTGACCCGCTTGTTTAAGTTTCTGGGCCTGTTCAATAATTGGTAAAGCTGCCGTTTGATTTTGAGATTGGTTCATTGCGATCGCAGAATTTGTTAAGGTAGTCGACTACGAAAAAAGTTCATCGAAAATTTGGGTTAATCACTCATCAACTTTTTAACAAACTGTTTTGATTTTTGATCTAAATCTTCAATTAATCTATAGCTTTTATCTGGTTGCTTAATTAATATCCCAACTTTAATCAATTTGTTCAGAGCCAAATGGATTTCTCGATTATACAAATAACAATTTTTGTTAATTTAAAACTGAG
>JBCCYD010000494.1:0-4636 GCA_039190385.1 Cyanobacteria bacterium P01_F01_bin.143
CAACTAATCCAATTTGGTCAACGATTCCTGCTACTATTCCTAAGTGATCTATATTTTTAACTTGGATATCCAAAGTAGATTATTCTAAACTCTTCATAAAATACCTTACCTCTATTCCTCTACCTGCGAAATGTAGGTTTTAATTTAGAAGATACTGATTTTGAACTAGATAATCGCATTCAAAATCTGGCTTTCCGAGAGGATACTTTTTTAGGGGGAACTGATTTTGATACGGATATCTTCCGTTTTCGTAGTACCGTTGATGATCAACCAACTTATCTATATGCTGGTGGTGAGGAAGCCGAGACTATTCGCTCTGATTTTGCTGATACTTTCACTGAAGAAGGTTTTGCTTTTACGGTATCGTCTGAACCCCAGGATGATTTGATCAATCTATATCGTTTCCGCAGTGAGCAAGGAACTTATCTTTACGTAGGAGACGCTGAGCGCAATAGCATTAACAGCGATCCTAATTTATCGGCTGTGTTTATTGAGGAGGGTCGAGCATTTTCTGTTTATGGTGCCGGATCAGGTGAAGGAACAGAGTTTTCTCGTTTCCGCAATCTCAATAGTCCGAATAATTATCTGTATGCGACTGGTGCCGAAGCTGATTCTATTCGTAATAACTTTGGTGATACTTTTGTGGAGGAAGGAGCTGCTTTTGAAACAGAAATTTAGGATGTTGCTAATGGCTAATAGCTAATTGAAGAGCTATTGTCATTATGTTTTCTCCCCTAGTCATTACTCTATTGCGATCGCGCTGTTAGCAGTATAGCGATCGCACGTTATACTGCTAACTGATTAATAGTGATTGCCTACTTTACGATGATGCACCGCAGTTAGACCATTAGGATTGGAGACTCTACCTGCGGTTACTTTACTATAAACAATCCAGTGATCACTACATTCCATGCGAGTCACAACTTCACATTCGATATAAGCTAGGGCTTCGGTTAAAATTGGTGAACCATTTTCAGCTGTTTGAGTATTCACTCCAGAAAAACGATCAGCTCCAGGTTTGAAGCGCTTGAGGAAATGTTTCATTAAGTTTTGATAGTTCCCTTCTTCCAGGACATTTAAGACAAAGCGATCGCGGACTTGCATTAGAGATTCGATCGCCCGATCTTTCGCTACCGCGATCGTAAAACCAGGAGGTTCAAAACTAGCTTGAGCCACCCAAGAAGCTAACATGGCACTGCTGACTTGATCTTTTGTGGCAGTAATAATGTACAGCCCACCACTAACTCTGCCCATAGCTTTATCTAAATCGCTATCGAGAGCTTTCATCTGTTTACGTAGCTTGTCACGAGATAATATCTGCCCCAAATCTGTCCCCGACTCTTCGCATAATTTGTAAGTCATCTCGTTAGGTGTATCTTTAACTCGAATTGAGGGGAAAGCTGTTTTCAAACCGACATCTCGAAATTTCGTTAACAAAGGATCAATCGGTTCATCGTTGTCACCATAGGACTCGAACATCCCAATAACTTGTTTTTCCTTGGCGGCGGCCAGGGCGGTTCCCACATTTGCCACAATATCTTGGTGATTATTGCCTGATAAAGGAGGCATTCCCAAGACGATACCCGAAGCGCGGGAGACTAATTCATGAACTTCATTGTTCTCTGCCGATCTCAGGTCGAGCATTTCCACCGCAACTCCGGTTTTGGTAATGCCACGGGCAATAGCTTGGGACAGGCGATCACTGTAACCATAATCAGAAATATAAAAGACTACGGCATTTTTCTCTGCTTTGGTTTGGGCCTTACTCCATTTGTAATAACGATCTAATAATTCCTCTAAGTGAATACGCAATAAAGGGCCATGTCCATTGGCAACGGTTGTAATGTCGCCCAGCTTATCCATGCGTTTCATCGCAGAAATAACCGATCGCGCGTTAGGAGCCATTAAACAGTCATAATAGAAACGATAATCCCCTTCGATTGTCTCTAACTGTTCATCAAAAGTCTGTTCTGAGCAATAATGCAAGCCAAAAGCATCGCAGGTATAGAGAGTATTGGTGGCGCGATCGTAGCTAAAGATCGTATCTGGCCAATGGAGATTTGGCGCGTTGATAAAATCTATTATGTGACCATTGCCGAGATCGATATTCTTGCCAGATTTGACGAACTGCGACTCAAAAGGTTGATGTATCAAATCTTCCAGGAATTTAATTGCTGTTTTTGCTCCTAGGACGATGGCTTGGGGCGCTAGGGCTAGAAAATCTGCTACTAAACCACTATGATCGGGTTCGGTATGGCTAATAATTAGATAGTCAATTTCTTTGGGGTCGATGATTCCCTGTAAAGCATCGAGATAGAGCTGACGAAACTTAGCATGGGAAGTATCGACTAAAGCTGTTTTTTCTCCTCGAATGAGGTAGGAGTTGTATGTAGTACCGTTTTGTAGGCCAAACTCGATATCAAAGCGATCGCGATCCCAGTCTAAAGAACGTATTGTAGTTGTATCTGGGGCTATTTCCGCAGTTTGGATAGTCAACCGCTTTGTTGTTTTTATAGGCGTTGCTACCATATCCCCTCTCCTTGGTTGATATTAATTAAAATTTGTTAACTTATAGTTACATTGTTACATGTTCTTGAATAGCTATGATTTGTAATTTCTTATCTCTCTGTTTATTCATTTAATAATTTGAGAATATATACTTGGTGCATTAATACCTATAAGTTAGAAGACTATTATGCTCGCATTGGATCAGTTCTTCAATTATCATAAGGATCGGAAAGTAGCTGTCGGACTGGCCTTATTGAGCGCCATCACGCCAATCCCTGGATTACAGAAATTTTATTTGGGACAACCAATCTGGGGTTTTATCTATCTGCTACTGTGGTCTAATCCGATGGTGAGAATTGCCTGTGCGATCGATGCAGTT
Organism: Cyanobacteria bacterium P01_F01_bin.143; assembly: GCA_039190385.1. Taxonomy (GTDB): domain Bacteria; phylum Cyanobacteriota; class Cyanobacteriia; order Cyanobacteriales; family Xenococcaceae; genus Xenococcus. The sequence continues at coordinate 2,888 of JBCCYD010000494.1, forward strand.
TTGTATGTCCTTCAAGATTTAGATCAATTTAACTATCAGTTTAATGGGATTGCTACTGGACAGTATGCGATTAATGAAGTACAAAAGGTGAGTGCGATCGCGGAGGCTTTACGAGAATTAGAGAGTTTGCGAGAGGATGGCTTGATTACGGAATACGAATTTGAACAAAAACGCCGTCAAACTTTGGACATTGATCATTAGAACATTGACCATTAAGCATTCATCATTAATCATTAAACATTGACCAATGGTATTATCCAGTCTCAGGAAAAAAACGATCTCTCATAAGATTCTCAAAGATCCTTACTATCGCTTTGGTTCCCTTGAAGAAATCCGAATTGCTGGGGAATTAGGAATTAAAATCAATGTCAATCAAGCAACTGTTGATGATTGGTTGCGATTACCAGGAATCTCGATTCATCAAGCGCGATCGCTAGTGGAATTGATAGGCATGGGAGTCCAATTGCTTTGTATCGAGGATGTTGCGGCTGCGTTGAGTTTCCCCGTTACGAGATTATTACCCCTAGAACCAATTTTACATTTTGAATATTGCGATCGCCTTAGTGTCTTAAGTCCCCAAAAGGTCAATCCAAATACATCATCTGAGGCAGAGATTGCCCAAATTCCCATATTAGAAATTGATTTAGTGATTTTAATGATTAAAGAGCGAGAAGATAATGGGTTGTATCGTAATTTGGCAGATTTACAACGTCGTCTTAAATTAGATAGCCAGTTAGTTTCTAATTTAATGCATTACATAAAGTTTTAGTTTATTCGTTTTAGGGTTGGACGATCAGAGATAACTACTACTGAAATGTTACCGCCTTCATGAACTTATTCCACTATTGATGTAATGTTGATCTCAAATACGGAAAGCTAGTGGGCGCTGGCGTAAATATCCTTACGGTTAACATAGTTGATTAGAATGGGTATTGAATTCATTTTAATGGTTGCTTTATCTCAGCCCACATCCACTAGTATTTTTATCTCAAATTTTCAACAATTTTATGACTTTAAACCCCTGAAAAACACCAAACATTGATTAGTTGGATAGGCTCATGTAAAACAAAGGAAGAATTTTGTCATAGTAAACGAAACGAGATGTATAAACTCGCATAAATCTTCTTGACATTTTGCTACTGCTTGATAATTCCACAGATTTTTCATGACTATAACTCTTCTATATTACTAATTTTTGCTATAGCAGTACGAATCAAGATTAGGTCATTTCATTAAAATTACAACCCAATAAAAAATCGACTTCCACAATGTTTATGTTGTCCTAATTACAATATGTAAAGCTATATCTTTTCAAAAATTCTATCTCTATGAAGAAAAATGCACTATCCCAGTCATCAAAAGCTATATTTGCTAGAGTAATAAAAAACCTCATTAGCTAGGCTTTTTGTTAGAAGCTTTTGTTAGTAGCTAACCAATAAGTGCTTAACTAGAGGTGCAGTAATAAAGTGTTACTAACATGAACTCAAATAAAAACAAAAGAGATGGAATTTTATTAGTCGTTTTACTGATTTTTAATCTAGGAAGTTTAGCAACAACAATTTTAGGTGCAAGAGAAATAATGCCAAAAAATTTGGCGTGGATTGTTGGTTTTGGAGTACAAATGATGCTCTTTTTATTACTAGCTAACTTTATACTAAAACGTTCATTTTATCGTAAATGGTTTGCTATATTAGTATGCACTATATTTAGTATATATACTAGTTTTTTCTGGTACTACCAGTCTTTAAG
>JBCCYD010000495.1:0-4633 GCA_039190385.1 Cyanobacteria bacterium P01_F01_bin.143
ATAAAAAATACAATCGTAGTTTATAGCTTTACAATTAATTTATAACTATTGATTACTTATTATGGAAATTCAATTTAAAGATCTCCACAGTTAATTTCTTGAGTCCCAATAGTTGGAGAAATTCCCTGAGAATGAGCAGCCACTAATTCTACCTTGCCTCTTTGATTAATGATCCAGCTTTGTGATTCCACAAGAGGGTTCATCTGCTTATCTTCTTGTCTTATATCTGGCTTAATACTATTAGTTAATTCTGGTTGAATATCTTCAGCATTGGTTCCATTTACAGCAAATTGTCTAGTATCTTGCCAAACTGTTCGTCCTCTTAAATAAGAACTGGGATTTTCGGGTAATCCTCCCTCTCCATAAACAGTGAAGGTATCACTGTCTGGAATGGGACAACTACTAACGATCACTGCTTCTGCTGTTGATAATCTATCAGGCAAAGATACGGTACTCAGCTTTCTATCCGATTCAGTCAGATTAATGTTAACTATGCCATCCGTACCAAATTCTGAACTAGCAGTAATTTCACTATCTGGGTCAAAGAAAATCCCTTGAGTATTAATTTGAATATTGCCCCCAGGGCCGGAAATTGCATCAGCTTTGATATCACTATTATTACGTCCAATAATAAAACCGCTATTTTCTATTAAAATATTGCCGCCGCCACCAGTGCTATCGAGCACACTAGTACTTATTAAACTATTGTTATTAAGTGTTGCTGAATCTGTGAATAAATCAATATCTCCTCCTCCTGTTTGAGTAGAAGTGGCGGTAATTTTCCCTTCATCAAGAGTGAAAGAGGCAGCCGAGATAACGATATCGCCAGCTTGACCTAATCCTGTGCTATTGACCGAAACTTGAGCTTGATTATTTAAATGAAATTCTTCTGCCGCGATCGCAATACTGCCACCATTCCCTTCTCCCAAAGTCTCAGCAGTAATTTGGGCGCCATTTGTCGCAGTCATTAAACTGCTATTCAAAACAATGTCGCCGCCACCACCAGCTTGAGTAGAAGTAGCGGTAATGTTTCCTTCATCAAGGTTAAAAGATGCAGCTATGATCGTGATATCGCCAGCTTCACCTGATCCTGTGCTATTGACTGAAACTTGAGCTTGATTATTTAAATTAAATTCCTCTACCGCGATCATAATGTCGCCGCCGCCACCAACAAAAGTTGCCGCATTAATCCTGGCAGGAATCCCAGCATCTACACCATCCAATTCAATGGTTTGTGCATCAATATTAATATTGCCTGCTTCCCCCCTCCCTGGTGGAATATTCGCATCTCGACTAAAGAAATTACTAACGTTAATCGTGGCACCATCTTTGATAATCAGATGGTTGGTGGTTAAATCCAGATTCCCGCCATCGCCGTCACCAAAAACCGCATTAGAAAATAGACCACTACTTCCACCATTTGTCGCGATCGCATTTCCCGTCAATTCTATCGAATCTGATGCGATTAATTTCAAATTACCAGCTGAACCAGAACCCACAGTACTAACGGAAATTTGCGCTCCATCTGATACAATTAAATTGTCAGTTGTAATTGTTATATCACCACTATTCCCCGTTGCCTCGGGCACCACAGTAGCAAAAAAACCAGTAGAACGATCTGCTACGGTTGAATATCCATTTAAACTAATGTCGCTAGCTGTAATTGTAATATTACCCCCATCACCAGAACCGAAAATACTAGAGTTGATTTGTGTTCCATTATTAAGACTTAAGCTATTGGTCTCAATGGTGATATTGCCACCAATTCCTGAAGCTCCACTTTCTACAGAAGCGGAAATAGAACTAGGATCTACCAAGTTAACATTATCAATTAATTCAATAGTATTAGCTTTAATGTAGATATCCCCAGCTGAGCCCTCACCACCTACTGTAGAACCAATATCAGCTCCATCTATTAATGACAAATTATCAGTTTCAATTGTTAAATCCCCCCCATCTCCATTGCCGAAGAAGTTGCTATTAAACAAGCCACTAGGAAGTCCAACAGGAGAAGTTCCATTCAGTTCAATATTTTGTGCTGTAATATTAAAATCTCCTGCCGTACCACTACTTGTAGTCAAAGCAAAAGCCTGAGCGCCTCCGGCAACTAACAGACTATCTGCCACAAGATTAATATCGCCTCCATTTCCTGTAGCATCCGGCACGATAGGCGCAAAAAGACCACTAGAACCCGCGACACGTGAACCCGCAATTAACTCTACTCGCTCTGCATTAACATTTAACGTTCCACCATCGCCACTACCAAAAACTGGACTATCTACCTGCGCACCTCCTGCTACTAGTAAATAGCGGGTGTTGATCGTTAAATCTGCTCCTTCTCCTGTAGAGCCTGGTGCCGTGCCAGTAGAAACATAACTCACGAAGGGAATTTCGTTTTGGGAGACTCCTGTAACTTGAACCGATTCTGTACTATTTAGCGTTATGCTGCCTGCTGTCCCATCGCCCGAGGTATTGGAAAGAATAGCTGAAGCATCCGCCAAAGAAATATTTTGTCCTTGAACATTTACTGTTCCGCTACTATTGCCACTAACTTCCACTGAAGCCGCATTAACTAAAGCAATATCACCGAAGCCCGTTACTTCTTGATAGTCAAATGTGCTTAGCCCTTTATTTCCATTAAATTTAACTAACCCCGACTGAACACTTCCTAATTCAATATGACCCTCTGCTGCGGTTAAATTTCCCCCATCTAAAGCAATATTGCCGCCAATCAGAGCTAAACTATTACCCGTTTGAACTTGTAAACCCGCCGGACGAAAATCTTTAATTAAAGTCTGATCGCTAATACTAGGATCTTTAAAGCCTGTATTGTTCCCGTTTCCTTGAACGATAATATTTCCTGGTTGAGCACCATATTGTAAACCGATAGGAATATTGATTGTTAATAAAGATGATGATTGAGGTGCGATCGCGCTATAGAAACTACCATCACTAAATTGGATACTATCTGCCGTACTTCCAATAAAAGAACCACCAATATTGAGACTGGAATTAGGCCCAAAAATAACCCCATTGGGGTTAATTAAAAATAAACTCGCTGTGCCATTAGCACGAATCATCCCATCAATATTAGATAGGGAATCACCAGTTACCCGACTGAAAATATTTTCAATAGTTATCCCATTATCAAAGAATGCTGTTTGTCCATCGATCACCGAAAATTCTTGAAAACTGTGAAACAAATTATTACCAGCATTTGTCCCGCCAGTAATTGTGATGAGATCTCCACTAAAGTTAGAGACTGGAATCGAATTACTCGGCAGAGTTGTATCGGCAGTAATTTGTGCTGACGCTCTCGATGTATTAATCAAGAAAGCAAAAATTATCCAGCATAAAACGAGCCAAAAGCTTTTTTTCTCTGCTTTGACCTGCAATAATACAAAATTTCGGATAGTCAGCATAAGTTAATAATTTGCTTTATGTGGACACCTATTGAAGTGATAGGAAAACTACTCAACTAATTCTTCAGTCTGATTGTTCCCCACAACTATGGCAAAATCACAACGACTTATTGCATTCTCAAATGTTTTTCATGTATTACAATGAACTGAATCAATCCATTTTTTAAGGATGGGATTCACAATTTCTGGTGCTTCATCTTGAGGACAATGGCCTAAACCCTCTAACGGAATAAACTCATCTACCGTAGAAAACTGCGCGAATTCCCTTCCCATTTCGATAGGCTCCCAAGGATCTTCGGTTCCCCATAATAAAATGGTTGGGCAACTCAAACGAGGCAATAAATCTTCTGGTAACGCACCCTGGGAATAACGAGTAAAAGCGCAAAATACTTCGGCCGCACCGTAATCCATCGCAGGTTTCATCAAAATTTCGATTAATTCATCGGTAACGGCTTCAGGGCGGCGATAAGCTTGTAAGAGAATTTTCTTGACTACTTGAGGTTTCGCAATTTGTTGGAAAAATAAATTACCGATCGCTTTATTTCCCAAAATATTCTGCATTACAGATGCCCCAAAACTACGATACCAAGGCATTTCTGCCCGTTTACTATCATGCAATAATCTTAGTGAACAGTTGAGCGCTGCAATTCCTCTGACCATTTCTGGATGATCGACCGCCGTTTGCATAATCACCACACAGCCAATAGAATTTCCAACTAAAAAAGCAGAGCCCCCCACCACTTCTCGACAAAAATCGGCGACTAATTGGCTCCAAGTTTCAAAAGTATAGGCTATCCCTGCTCCTGGAGTTGGCTTTGCCGAACCGCCAAAACCAATTAAATCAATGGCATAACAACGATAATCTTGACCCAAAACAGGTAAATTTTTACGCCAATGTCCCCAAGATGCCCCAAAGCCATGAACTAAAACTACCGCTGCACCGCGCTCTCCACTTTGTTGATAAGTAATGGGAAAACCTCGCCATTTCCAGGTTTTAGCAGTTTTGTCTACAGCAGTTATAGAAGTCATAAGTGAGGAGTGGGTAATGGGTAATGAGTAATAAGTCCTGTCTTCGCAGGATCGAGATAATGAGTAATGAGTAAGATTACTTTGGGTTATTCAGTTTAATATTTACTTTTCTTAATAATAATCAATATACTATACAGGCATTAAAAAAGGTGGGACAAAACCCACCCAAACATTTTGATTAG
>JBCCYD010000496.1:0-4627 GCA_039190385.1 Cyanobacteria bacterium P01_F01_bin.143
GCAGTATCAACATCAAACGCTATCGAGCGGCAATGAATAATGATTACGCCTTGACTTTGCTCGGGGTTCACAACTGTGAATCCTCACCGCTATTCCTGTCCCTCAACCCCCAGACAATTCTGAGTTAGCATCACCAAATGTCATCTATCATGATCAGATTCAATTTACTATGAATTAATGGGAATCTATTTTCGACTGTCTCCTTTTCAAAAATTGGACTGGAAACGACACTCTCTTTTGTCTTTTAATTCAAGCTAATTTAGCTGCGATTACCCTGTTGCCCCAATCAACAACAAAAAATTAGCTTCCTGTTCTCACGTCAGGAAGCCATAGTAAAAAAAGGTAGCAAAAGGAAAATTCTATGGAGTGGTAGGCCCTAGATCCGCAACTGCGTCGCCATCAGTACTACCGATCCGTACCGTTGCTGCATTAGAACTAAAGGAATTCTCTTGATTAGTTCCTATGTTTGCATCAGCAGTACCTTGAACATCTGTAAAACCTGATGTTTGATCGATACTAGTAACATTGATAACTCCTGCAGATCCCAGTGCAAAGGCAGTATTAGCATTTGTTCCCGTAGGATCATTCAAAGCACCAGCAAAAGCATCTTGTTTCCCAACAGCGGCTGAAACTGCTGCTCCAGAAACATTTCCTGTTGTGGCGTCAATCGTAAAAGCTGCGGCTGCGGCGGCTCCACCTTCTCCAGCAAATGCGATCGGCGCTAAACTCAATGTTCCCAAACAAGCAATAGTACAAGTTAAATATTGATACCAAGTTTTAGACATAGATTGGTTCTCGCGAATTGACTAACGTATTTTTATAGATGCCCATGAGCTCACAGAGAAATTAAAAGTATTTTTGTAACTTAATGTATGTAAATATAAGTTAATTTACACTAGTAATCAATCTTTTTTTTCTAAGGGTTTTAACCTAAAAGATTCGCTAACAAAAAAGAATCTTAAAATATCTATAAAACTGCTACAGGATAAGTTTTTATTGAGTTACGCTGTGGCTCACTCATCCTAAGAAGAATTAAATGTTTCAGTCGAAACTATCATCGCCAAGTATTCCAATTCTTTGGTGGTTAGTAATCTTAATCCTATCTGTCAGCCTCAAAGCAGTAGGAGAAGAGGTGGATGTACCTACTTCAGAGACCAAACCTGAGCCAGAAGCTGAAACCACGACCGAATCTAATTATCAGATAGCACCCCACATTGTTGACAAGAAAAATCTTCACCCCTTGACTACAGGCTTAAATCTTGGTGGGATTCCTATCAATCATCTAACCGAGCTAGAAATACTATCGAGTTACAATTACAATTTTGGCGAAAGTATTACGGGAGATATTGACTTCACAGCCTTGATGACTCTTGATCTTCAAGTTGAAGAAAGTTTAACCATAGATAATATTATTACCATCGAACAAACAGGAAATTATGTTCAATTAGGAAGCATTAAAAAGCAATATAAAGTTACTGAAACTGTCAAAGAACCTCAAACTTTACTAGGATTTGAACTGCAATTAAGTTTACTTGGTAGTTGTGAATCCTTGGGCATAGATTCTGATAATCAATGTGTTTATACACCAGGTTTGCAGACCGATCGCACTAGCGTTGACCCGGATTCTCTGGTTCCTACCCGTGTAATTCATGGCTCTAAATTTGGTGAAGTTGTGACCCCAGAATCCCTGGCCGTAATTAGTAATCCCGGATTTCAAACTGGAGCTAATGGTCAGAGTATCGGTTTCGATTTATTCGTTCCCAATTCGGGGGGCACTTTTGGCAATACTCAATCCAATCAAACCAATGTCTCCAGGATTGTCGAAACTTCTAACACCCAAGCTATTATGCTTTCTCAGGTACGACAGATTATCCGAGCAAATCACGAAAAAGCAGTTATCGGAAGAAGCATCAGGGGTTTGGGGTTCATTCTTGATGATGAGAATGCCCTCTTGAGGTTGGCAATCCAATTAGGAACCGAATTCCTACCAGATATCAACCCACAACTTCCTGGATCAGAGCAACCGATTAATCCTAATATCAACAAAAATCTTTTTTTTGCCGCTAATAATAGCCGAGTTCCTCCAGGGAGTTTTACCAGCTATCAAATTGGTCTGGGTACAGCCATTACTCCCACATCGGCAAAAATTCCCTCAGCGATGTTTCATAGTGTTTGGATAGGCGTTTCACCTATCACGGAACGTAGTTACACTAGCAAAACTAGATATGAGACCATTAGTCCTTTATTGACGATCGCGACTGCGGGAGGAGAAGGGGGCGGAGAAGTTGGTGGCAATGTTCCCGATACGCAGATCCTCATCAACAATGGTGAGAATTTTTCGATTGATAATGTAGCTAATTTAGAGCAAAATTTTCATAACCAAACTTATCTGTCTTTCTTTAATCAAGAAGCATTTTTTTTTAACAGTACGACTCTAAACGAAGAAATCAGTTTTCATCCTCATTTTAGTTTTACAGGGAATATTACTAACGGCGATCGCGTGGTTCGTTACTATACAGGAGCCATTACAGCAGACCAAATCAAAGCTTACATTGGGATGGATTGGACGGAGTTTTTTGGCAAAAAAAAGCTTTGGACCTCTGAACTTGGCGCGATCGCCTATCTGAACCCAGATCGCGATTATTACAGTCACCTCTGGGGCAGTGGTTCTCGAAGATTTCTCTTTAACCCCAAAACTAACTTAGCGCTGTCCATGAACTTTCATTGGGTCTGGGATCGGGAAAAGGAAATCGGAGAGGTTTTGCTAACTTCTCCAGACAATTTTCTTAGAGTCAGCGCTAATCTGAGGCGCAGCAAGTTTGTTTATGGAATTAGTTATGTCGTGGGAGGTATTTTACCTAATTCTCTTGACGATAATATTATTCTTAATTGGGGAGTTAACTTAAGGCAAAATTTACAATTGTCTGCCTACTATAATCTGGTTAATAATACTTCTAGTAATTCTCCCTATGGGGCAACTTTGCAACTTGCATTGGGCAAGAATCCTAATCGCAAAACCTTATCATTGGTGTGGAATTATAATGAGTATGATTATAGTCACAACGCAGCTGAGCAGGAATTAGTCATTAAAGAAAATAATTTTCGTCTCACCTTTAGTACTCTTTTTTAGGAAATGTACTCACGGGGGGACAATACTATCAAATCACAGAAAAACTCCAACAAGCAATAGAGAATAATTATAACGACTAATCATTATAATAGGTAATTTTTAAATCAGAAAAGTAGGCAACACATTCCCTTTCAACGAATAAACCGATCGCCCCTCTGCTATCACCCAGTTTTAAATCACTCACAACTAATGAAGGCTCATCAGATCCATTGACATAAAGCTTGGCTATTTCTCCTTGCACTTCAAGACGAATTCGGAACCATTGTTTAGGTGCGATCGGTGCATAGGATTCATAAACTCCAGGGAATTGTTTTCGCAGAATGCTGAATTTGTACTTTGGATAAGCAAAATATTGAACTGTACGATTCTTTTTATTCTCATCTAATGCATTTGAAGGACGAAAATAAATACATTCAAATTGAGAAACACTAGCAGGATTTATTTTAGGAGAGAGTTGAGGCGCTATTTCAGGGTCTATTTGAGAAGCCTCATAAGCATCAGATTGAATCCGAAAGCCAATACCAACAAAATCGCCAAAAAATTCGTCTTTATCTCTAGAGTCCGCATCTTCTGGCTCGGTTCCTGATAGCGAAATTTCAATGACACCATTATGGAAATTAGAGTTTTCGAGGATTGCAAAGGTAGGGCCATCACTATGCTCAACTTCTGGCAACGGAACTAATTTAAGACAGTTGACGCCTTGATAAGTTTCTATGGTAGGCGATACTCCATTTGGTTTTAAACCATCCAAAGAATCTAATGGATAAGCATTGAATCTTTCTGATGCCATTATTCAGTCTCCTTAAAGTTATAGTTGCATAAAAATCTTGCGCGAGATTAATCTCACAAGAGTAGAATTTTTGTATTGTTTGCTTCTATTGACCTTTCAGAGAAAGTTATTAGAGTTCTGCAATCTTGTTATATTTCGTAATGATTAATTTTTCGCGCAAGGTCTTCACGATTTTTGAATGGATGTTATATTTCGCTAATTATAAAGTAACGCGATCACGAATAAATATTGAAGTGCTACCTGAAAATCTTACTGGCTCTTCAGTGATATTTATTTGCTTTTTCTTCCATTTTAAAAATCAGCCTCAATTATCAAGATAAATAATTAAGACTTCAACAAAGGCAAGCAATTATTTAATCTTTCATCCACATAAATAATATTAGGATTTTTCTCCACAGTATCGATCGCTTGAATAATAGTTTTAGGTCGACTATCCTTCATACAAAAAGTTTTGACCCCTAATTCATTTAACAACTCCACAACTTCTGGATGTTTATAATTGCTCCAATGAACTAAAGCCGTCTTCGGTGATATAGCCTTCAAAATCTTTAAATTTTTAGTGTCTTTTTCTGTTTCAATATCAAAGAAAATAAGGTCCAACTCCACTTCCCCATATATAAGTGAAAATACCTGCTCTAAATTATCTACTGCAAGAATTTTATGGTGAGGTCTTCTGAGTTCGATCGCTCTACCCAAAAAAGCTTTAC
>JBCCYD010000497.1:0-4609 GCA_039190385.1 Cyanobacteria bacterium P01_F01_bin.143
AATTTTGCTGACTTCCAGGCCGCGATCGCTAGCTGCCTTGAAAAAACTAATACCGAATACAAGGAGCAATTAGCTACTCTACTTAGTTGGAATTTTCAATCCTTTCAAAAAGTCCAGATCTCAGCCGTCTAGAGTATAATGAAGGTTTCTTGGTCAAGATTTCTAGTATAGCGTAAAAATTTCTCGGCAAAGCTGATCATGTCATTAATATAAAACCGCCATTCCCGTTGGGGTGTATTGCTAGACATCAATCTTTTCTGCATCGACGTAGGGTTGCAACTCAGGGCGAAGCGAAGTTTCTGTAACCAGATCAACAGAGCAATTAAAAAGATCTTCGAGGTAGAACAAGACACCAAAATATCTTTTAGAGTTAGCTTTTCCTTTAAAGGTAATCAAGATATCGATGTCACTTTTTTCGGTGGCACTATCTCTAGCAGTAGAGCCGAATAGGGCAAGTTTTGTAACCCCATATTTTTCTTGAAGTAGGGTTTTACTTTTGGTGAGGAGTTCTAGGGCTTGTTGTTTTTTCATCGGAACGACAAGATAAACAGATAGTAAAAAGAGCTTTAGTATATTGTGTTATTCTGCTAATTAGCTTAACATAAACTATATCTTTCCAAGTATGTACAGATTTGTACTTACAGAATCTATTGGTATCTGAGCGATCGCGCTACTGATTAATGGCGATCGCATTTTTTAGTAAAGTAAGATCTGCGATCGCACTTGAGGAATAAGATTATCGAGATTGAAAAAGAAGTGACTAATATTTCTATCCCATCAGAAACAATAGCTCAATTTTGACAGCGCTACCATATCCAAAAGTTATCCTTTTTTGGTTCTGTTTTAGGCGATGATTTTTCTCCTGAGAGTGATATCGATATCTTGGTTGAGCTTGACCCAAAATACATACCAGGCTTGATTCGTTTGCCTGAAATGGAACTAGAATTATCTGAGGTTTTCCAACGTAAAGTTGATTTACGCACACCTGAAGATTTGAGTTCTTATTTTCGCCAAGATGTTATAGATTCAGCTTTTGTTCAATATGTATCTTCAAGATAATCAAACAAGTCAAATAGATTTAAAAATTAAAACCTAATTATGAAAAATAAGTTAGAGTTTAACGATAAAGCTTTTCTCTCATAAAATAAATAAGCAATGAATAATAGTCGTTTGATTGATATAGAAGTTGCTAAAGATGAACTGATTCGTATCAACAATATTTTAAATTCTCCAAAATTGCTAATTGGGGGATTAGCAGTTCAGCGATATATTGCAATAAGAGATTCTAAAGATATAGATCTTGTGTGTAGTTACAATGAAGCTCAGAATCTAGTGAAAACTTTATATCCTACTAATGACTGGAATATCAAAGAGGTAAAGGATGATTTTTATAAGCCAAGTTTTTTAATAACTCACCAGTATGAGAATTTTGGCTCAATAATTTTTGGTCCGAAAATTACTGAACGAACTACCTATAATTTTATTAACTGGGATAAGCTTATCGAAAAAGCTTCACCATATATACTGAAATCAAGAACGTTGAAGAATATTCTAATTCCAAATTGTTCAGGTCTTGCTTACACAAAGCTAATAGCTTTTCTTGGACGTGATTCAGAACAAAATGCTAAGAGATTAAATGACCTTCAAGATTTTACTGATTTATCTAATCAACAAGAATTTTCATTACGTGATTTTATAAACCTCATAAAACAAAACAAAGCTGAAAAATATATATCTGAACATTTAAACTTCAATAGTATTGAGGCTGAAATCTTCAATAAATCCTCGTTGGCTCAACTGAAAACTTTTTTTCACAATTCAAGTATAGATATAAATAAGGCTTCATTATCTCCAATAAATCTTGAACAGGCAAAACAACTTCGAGAAGATTTACAAAATAAAATTAAGACTAATACAAGTATTAAAGATTACAAAATATCAACGGGAATTTGCCTTTTAGATAAAGAGTGTCATGGCATAAATATTACTGTCATTTGCGATCCACCAATGATCCCAGACTATGTAAAACAGTTTCTTCGTGAAAGTACTCAAGGATATTGCAAAATATCTATACAAACAGATATCATGCTTCTTTCCAATAAAAAAAATTTAAACCCAAGTGATAAGTCAGTTCGTATTGGTAGTAGAATTTTCGGTCAAAATCATGCTTATGGGACACTTGGATGCTTTGTAAAAAAGAGAGATTCGGGCTCAATTTTTATTCTTTCTTGCTCTCACGTTCTTGGTTTATCTAATAGTATAGATGGAACTTCACAAGATGCAGAAGTATTCATAGATGATTCATCTAATGAGAAACAATCTTCTCTAATAGCGAGAGATGTCTTTTACTCGCCTTTAGAAGCGAGTCCACTCGCTATGGCTCGCTTATTGCCAGAAGTAGTCATAGGTACCAATCTAAGTGATTTAGATGAGGGATTCTCTTACGCAAATAATATCGTGTCAGACACTAGTAGTCTTCTAGGAAAAAGTGTTTTTAGACTTGGTCATTCGAATAAAATGATAAAAGGCGTAGTGTCAGCCATAGAACTTGATATAACTTTTAAAGAAGGACAAAAGTCATATAACTACAGCAATATAGTTGAAATTAAGTCATTACAAGAAGAACCTTTTGCAAGGCCAGGGGACAGTGGATCTCTTGTAATGACAGAAGATAAAAAACTTATTGGTTTGATTTTTGCTGGTTCAGCTAATGGATATACTTATACTGCTCCTATCGCGACATTTTTAGATTCTCTAAATTTAGTAATATCAACCTAAGTACTCTTGTTAAGCCACAAGCCGCACTCTATACAAAAGGATTTTTGAGTGAAATACGAACTACACATTATTAAAATTTAACTTGTCTAATAACTGTCTTAATCTACAAAACCTCTAATAAGCATTCATCCAAATTCCGCAAAACTTCTCGCTCCACAAAAGGCTTACTCAAATAACGAGTTGCCCCAATATTCTGCGCCAATTGACGATATTTATCACTGATCCTCGAAGTCAACATAATCACAGGAAAATCATCACCCCGTAACTGACGAGCCCGACTGAGAAACTCCAACCCATTCATCCTCGGCATTTCAATATCAGAAATCGCGGCCTGAATACTAGCCTCCTGCTTCAGCTGTTCAATTCCCTCCAACCCATCACGACATTGAATTACTCGATATCCTGACTTCCGCAAAGCCGCCGAAAGAGTTTGCCGAATAGTCAAAGAATCATCCACAATCAAAATCGTTGGCAAACTGGGAATAGTCAAAGCTTCAGGCAATACAATATCCTCTTCCGAATAATGGAACCATTTATCCACCAAAGCCGGAGAATTCAACACAGGAATTAACCGTCCATCACCCAAAACCGTACAACCAATGAGACTCGCAGGAGGCGCGATCGCCAGATCAAAAGGCTTGATCACTAAATCCTGTTCCATTAAAATCTGTTCAATTTCCAAAGCAATAATATCCTTGCCATTAGACAAAAGTAACAAAGGAATTTTGTGAGAACTTTGCCAATCCTTACCCAATAAAGGCTTACTAGTATCCAACGTTCGCGGATAATGATAAGTCGTCAGCAAAGCCTCGGGACAAATTGCGATATCTTGCTCTTGCCAACGATAAAATTGTTGCTCCTTTTTGCCCTTAATATCCTGTTTATTCGCCAAAACAATCGAAACTAAAGAATCCACCGGAATCGCTAATAAATTTCCGGCAATACTAAAAACTAGCAACTTAACAATAGTCAAAGTCAGAGGTAACTTAATTGTAAAACTAGTCCCGATATTCATCTCAGAAGCAACAGTTATGGTCCCCTGCAAACTCTTAATTTGTCGCTTAACTGCCGAAAGCCCCATGCCCCGCCCCGAAATCGTACTGACTTCATTGGCCGTGGAAAACCCAGAATCGAATAAAAATTCTGCCAGTTGGGATGGATCGAGATTATTAATTTCCCTACGAGATAAAACTTGTTTTTCCACTAATGATTGACGAATACTTGCCCAATCAATGCCCTTGCCATCATCCTTCACTTCAATATAAGTGTTATTGCCTTGATGATAAACCGAAATTGTGACAATCCCCTCAAGAGGTTTACGGAGACGTTGCCGCACCTCGGGTTCCTCAATTCCATGAGCGATCGCGTTCAAGACCAAATGCACCAAAGGATCGTAAAGCTTTTCCACCACAGCTTTATCAACCAAAGTTCTCTCTCCATAAAGCTCCAGCTTGACTTGTTTATCCCTTTTAAAAGCAATATCTCTGACAATGCGAGGAAATTGATTAATCAAGTCGCCAATTGGCAACATGCTAGCCTCTAAAAGATTCTTTTGTAGCTTTCTGATAGTTTTTTGGCGAGTTTTCAAGATCTTCTGAAATCCCCGATCCAATAAAGCCAAATCCTGTAAACCCTCTCCTAATTGGGCCAACTCCTCCATCACAGTTTGGAAAGAAGTTTTGAGATATTGATTCGGTGAATTATTACTACCCGTAAAGTCGGTAATTCTATCGAGAGTTCTTCTTTCGGCTTGTCTAATCTCGTGAGGTAAACGATCCACCCATAATTTCAGATTTTGACTTAATTGTTTAAAACGGTTATACCATTGGGT
>JBCCYD010000498.1:0-4590 GCA_039190385.1 Cyanobacteria bacterium P01_F01_bin.143
AAACATCTTGCTCTGAATATGCTGAGGACTGTTCAGAAAAAACGACAGTCAATCAAAGGATTACGCAAACAAGCTGGGTGGAATGATTCCGTCCTCAAATCCTTACTTTATGCTGCCACAAAAGTGTGAGGTAGCCCTGATATGTAGGGGCGCAAGCCTTGCGCCCAATGTCATAATTACGTCCAATCAAATATTACACGCGATCGCGAAGCGCCTCGTCTTCAGCGAGAACGCGAAGCGCCTCGTCTTCAGTTGATCGCAGATTTGAATTCCATGAAATATGATCCCCAACATCATAATCGTCGTTCTATTCGGTTACCCAAATACGATTATTCACGATCTGGACTTTATTTTGTAACCATTTGTACTTATCAAAAATTAAATTGGTTTGGCGAAATTCGTGACGATAAAATCTGTCTTAATCAAATTGGTAAAATCGTAGCCCGAGAATGGTTACGATCTTCAGAAATCCGACAGGAAATTGAATTGGATGAATGGGTTGTGATGCCGAATCATTTACATGGGATTATGATTATTAATCAGAGCAATAATGACGGAAATATTCGTAAATTAACAGATCCCAACACCAATAATTTGGGCGCACATTCGGACGCACATTCGGGCGCAAGCCTTGCGCCCCTACGGGAACGGAAACCTTGTTCTTTGTCGTCTTTCGTAGCTGGCTTTAAATCTGCTGTGACCAAACAAGTTAGGGAAATTTGCCAAGAACCAGATTTTCGTCTTTGGCAACGTAATTATTATGAATCGGTGATCCGCGATCGCCAACAACTGAACAACGTTCGAAGATATATTATCAACAACCCTCTTTGTTGGAAGGAAGATCCAGAAAATCAAAATCATCAATCAGTTAATTTCCCTTTTTAATTCATTTTAATTGGACATTTTTAGCCAATTGAAAATATCATCCACTCTTAAATCAAGGGGAATATTCGCCAACCCAGAAGGCTTCTGAATACCTCGCAATAACTCTGGTTGTTTTCCTGGCTCAAACATGAGAATAGAGCGATCGCCAGGATCGATTAGCCAACCCAAGTTGCAACCATATTGCAGACAATAGAGAATATTGCCAATAATCCGATTAGAACCTTGATCTGGTGAGAGAATTTCAATTGTCCAATCGGGAGGCAACAAAAAATCATTGGGAATTTCCCCATCGGTATCAAAAGGAATATGTGACCATTGGAAAACTGCTATATCAGGAACAATAGAACGCGTTCCAAAACTACAACGCAATTCAGGTAGAGCATAGGCAATTTTCGAGCTTTCTACTTTTTCGTTGATGCTATTGCACAGTCTGAGCTGCAAGCGGCTATGTTTCCCTTTTGGTATGGGTTTTTGTTTAATCTCGCCGTTAATATATTCACTAACAGGCTTGGTTTCTGGAAGCTTCAGGAATTCTTTTAGGCTAGGTGCTGAGATAGATGTAACCATTATGCATCCTGGATTTTGGCATATATATATTTATGGGTATCATATCAATTTTGTTTAGATTCAATTATTAAACCTTTGACATGAATAGTAATTTAGAACCACCAAAGACCACTATCACGAGTTCGGAAGGTTTTATAGCTCGTTACTTTGATTTTAAATATTACAACACAAATATTCGTACCGAGATTTTTGCTGGCATCACAACTTTTATGACCATGGCGTATATTTTGGTCGTACATCCATTGATCATGTCCGATGCTGTATTTATCCAAGAATCGGGAGATTTATTCCGCGAATTGGTAGTTGTCACGGGAATTATCTCCGCGATCGCAAGCTTGATTATGGGTCTATATGGAAAATATCCTTTTGCCCTAGCACCAGGAATGGGAATGAATGCTTTTTTTGCTTATTCCGTGGTTTTGGGTTTAGGCATTGCCTGGCCGACAGCTCTCGCAGCGGTATTGATTGAAGGTTTGATTTTCATTGCTCTAACTTTGACTGATATTCGTCGTCATCTGATTACGGCCATTCCTGATTCGATTAAATTAGCGACAACGGTGGGGATAGGTTTGTTTTTAGCCTATATCGGGTTATCTGGGAGTATCGAAACCGGGGGTGCGGGTTTAGTTGTGGCTAATCCAGTGACAAAAACAGCCTTTGGTAGTTTGGCAGCACCTCAAGCTTTAATGGCAGTATTTGGTATTTTGCTCACAATATTTTTTATGGTGAGAAGAATTAAAGGTGCCATCCTCTGGGGAATTGTGGGGACTTCTCTGGTTGCTTGGACTTTGGGTATAGCGGCTGTGCCCAAGGGTTTTCTGGAAATCCCGAGCTTTCCTGCTAATCTTTTTGGTCAGGCTTTTGTGGGGCTTTCGGGGATTAATGGCAGTAATTTTATTGATTTTCTGGTGGTTTTGTTAGTTTTTTTGTTTGTTGATATGTTCGACACCATTGGCACTTTGACAGGAGTTGGTACCCAGGCGGGATATATTGATGAGAATGGTGAATTTCCCCGTGTTAATAAGGCTCTGGCCACAGATGCGATCGCGACTACTGCGGGGGCAATTTTAGGAACATCTACGGTCACAACTTTTGCCGAATCAGCTTCTGGAGTAGCCGAAGGTGGCCGAACGGGTTTAACTGCGGTAGTTACGGGGATAATGTTTCTCTTGGCAATTTTATTTGTTCCCATTTTTGAGGCGATTCCTGCTTTTGCGACTGCTCCGGCATTGACTATTGTGGGTGTACTAATGATGTCTAGTGTAAAAAATATTCAGTGGGAAGATTTAACTGAAGCGATTCCTGCATTTTTTACGATCTTTTTTATTCCTTTTGCTTTTTCGATCGCGGAAGGGTTGGCTGCGGGTTTAATTCTCTATCCAGTTGCCAAATTATTTAGTGGCAGAGTAAGAGAAGTGCCTTTAGTAACTTGGGTCCTAGCGGCAGTATTTGTCTTGCGATTTGTGTTTACTACAATGCGATTCAGTTAGCAGTTATCAATTATCAGTTATCGAAAGTTCAGGACAGTCCAGGACAATTACACAAAATATGATGTATTTAAGCGATTGTTTTGGCAATGACAATTATTTTTTATTGTGCTTTTATTGGGGAAGTGATTAAATAATTTGCGATTACGTTTGTTATTCTTCGTGATCGCATTTTTTGATAGTATTATTATAAGTTACAAAAATGCATATTGCCAGTATTAAATCTCCATTTATGCATCTTGTTATGTATCTTGGCGATCTGATTTTCCTATGCTTAAATTGAAAAGATATTTAAAGCATTAGCGAGCGCTTTTGACTGGAGTGATCGCTTTTTATGAAGATTTGGTGATAGCGATCGCAATATCACCATAATGATTTCAGTGTAGAAGGTATTCTGATAAGCTCTTGCCTCACATAGCAGCTAAGGTAAGCAAACTTAACAGAGATTATGAGATTATTTTGGTCTCCAAATTTCAATACTTTCAGCAAGAATTACACGTAATTAGATTTTTGTGTAATTCCTTTTTGATGGACAGAATTACCCTAGGAAAATTAATGAGAATGGGTAAAGTAAGCTTCTAAGAGTTTTTGAATTAACATGGTTGTTTAATAATCGCTTTAGTTCTGCACACAATATCAAATAGGTGCGTTTGATGGACAACTTTTTATTTACGCGCTCTCTTTTTATTGGTTTTCGTATCTGGGAAACTCTGGTTCTATGAAAGAGAGAGTCTAAGGTCAATCTGATGACTTTTCGTAAATTTATCATTGAGGGGAAGTTCAAAACTTGGGCGATCTAGATTCTTTTAGTTTTACGGGGGTATCTCAGTGATTATGATTTCCCAGTTAATTCTTTTCATCCCTATCTTTTTCTCAGTTCTATAGATAAAGCTTTATCTCGGTTGATGATAGATAAAATTCTCAGAGTTGTTTGTCAAAGGGTTTTTATTGATGATGTGAGTACCCATAGTTTTAGCAGTCCTGCTTGAATTATTCTCTTTTCTTCTTTCCTAACTTAGTTGACTGCATCTTAGAAAAACTGACATTAGATTTTTGAGATATTTAACAAAATAGATCATTTTAATAAACGCTCATTAGATAGAATGAATAAAGTTTCTAAAAAACTTCATTCAGAACACCGAAAGGCATGAGTACTGAGGATAAGTCGCGAGATATCGATATCAATGAAGGTAATTATAATGAGTTTATTAAAGGTCATTATATTAATGGCGACTACATTGAGATAAAGAGCTTTCCTCCGCCAATAACAGGATTTCCGCAAAACATCCCCAGGAGCAATACAGATAAGTTTGTCGGAAGAAACAATGAACTAATTAATCTTCATCAGCAATTGGTTAGACAGGGAGAAGCGACCATTGCTCACATCGAAGGGATGGGTGGAATTGGCAAAACCGAACTCGCGATCTTCTATTCGTTGATTAGCTTGGAACATAATAAATATCCTGGTGGTATTTGCTGGTTACGTTGTCGAGAAGAAAATATCGGTTTAAAGATAGTAGAGTTTGCCAGAATAAAGTTAGATCTCAATCCTCCAGAAGATTTAGAGCTACCAGCTAAAGTAGATTGGTGCTGGCAACGTTGGGGAGAAGGGGACACGTTGATAGTTCTTGATGATGTCACCGATTACAAA
>JBCCYD010000499.1:0-4574 GCA_039190385.1 Cyanobacteria bacterium P01_F01_bin.143
GCCTCTCGCAAGGATTCCTCGATCAGCATCGCACCAGTTTCACTGGGAGTTTTACCCAAACGACGAGCAAATCTTTTTAAACGTTCGGCGGTCTCGTCAGGCAATCTAGTACTAACTACTTGAGACATCGTTAAGGCTTAATACAACAATTACATTAATTACATTGTAACTAAAATGAATCTGGTTTTTGCGGAAGTAATTTAATAGCTTCATCAATAGCCGCTAAATGAGCTAATCCCATCCGTGCTGCTGCTGTTTCCGAAATATTATTCTCCGCTTCAGCCAGTAAAATCACCCTCTGATAAAATTCTTCAGCTTCTTTTTGCCATCCCAACCTCAGATAAATATCTCCCAGTAAACGATGAACCACGGGAGTTTGATTCCCATTTTGCACTAAATATTCCAGAGGTCGAGCAGCAGCCCAGAGAAAACCCGAGGTTACCGATTCCTGCTCCTCCAAATAAAAATCAACCAACATCAAAGCCTGAGCTTCTTCAGATACCGACTCACCTTCAATTGCTGCTACTTGCTTCGAGACAAAATCTGCTGTAACTCGATTAACTAGCCTCATTTTTAATTGATAAACTGCTGCCTCATCCTCCGTCACCGCTTCTACTACCAAATCATAGAAAAATTTAGGAACCAATGGTTCTCGTTTATATTCAACACCAGTTCCCTCCACTATTTCCTCCCACATCACTCGCTCCCCTGCCTTTACCTTGACCCGATAACTATCTACTCCCGATACAGATGGCCAAGTTAACAAAGGATTTTCGGACAATAACAAAGTCTGATAAGTAAACTCTCCCCGCAGTAAATCCAGGAAAATATTATCTCCAGCCCGGGGATCAGTCGACTTGGCACTGGGGCAAATCGCCTTTAAACCCGATCGCACTCCCGCTTGTGCCCTGCCTAACTTGCCATCACTACAATTGACGATCGCGACTGTCCCCTCACTAGGCAAAAGAATATCACCCAAAACCATCGTCATTCCCGTATGAGCAGGTTGAAATTTAGTGGTTCCTGCAAGTTGAATCTGGGCTTCTCCCTTCAGCTCAACGATTCGGTTCTTTCCCGCTTGGGCAACGGTAGGCAGAAGGGTTAAACCAATAGCCAATATCAAAGAGCGAATTAATGTTTTTGGTGACATTTGTGTGAAAGTCAAAAGTCAAGAGTCAAAAGTCAAAAGTTTTTTATAGTCAGGGTTTCAAGGTTTCGCAATAATTGCTATATTTGCAACTATGTTCATGAATTAACCTATTTTAATTTTTCACGGGCGATACTTAACCAGAGATATTCATCTGGTCGTCCAGGATCAGCATAACGAATACAATCACCCCAGGTAGTTAACGCTTCCTCTTTTTGAGCTTCCAAAACTTGAGCCAATAAACAATAGGCAGGAGCTTTAGTTGAATCTAGCGCGATCGCGTCTCGTAATAAAGACTTGGCTTCAGAATAATTTTTCAACTCTAATTGTGCCCAACCTAAATTTTTCAGTAAAGCATATTTAACCTTACCGAACTCTTCACTAGTTTTGACCTGTGATTCATCTAGGGCATTTTTCCCATCGATTAGAGGCGCGATCGCTTTTCTATATTCTTGTTGCAAAATCAGAAGATGTCCCCAGTTATTATAAGCTTGAAGGCCAATTAATGAATCTTCTGAATTATCTTGTTTAACAGCTATTCGATATTCCGTTGTTGCCTTGTCAAACTGCTGAAGATCTTCATAAACTATTCCCAAGTTATAGTGTGCTTGGGCATAACTTGAATCTAAGGCGACTGCTTTCTGATAATTTGAAACAGCTTGCTCTAATTGTCCTTGTTCATAAAAATTGAGACCTTGATTCTGGAAGTGAACAGCAAAATTATCAAATAAAAATTGATGAATAACGATCAGGATTACAGCCAATACAAGAGATAATAAAAAACTGGTAAAAGACCAATAAGACTGATTTAGTTTCTGAAAAAAATAGTTTCGTGCTTCTCGACCAACGGGAGTTAAAGATCCACTAGTTAACAACGTTAGTAAACTAGGAATAATAATCGCAAAGATACTAGGTAACTCCAATCCTCCAGTAAGAAATTTTGGAATTCCATCAACAATTAAACTAATTGAGACTGTCAGAAAAACTAAAGATAAACCATTCCATAACCAATCTAATTTTGTTGATTGTTTAGGAGGAGAAAAATACCACCACCAAGCATCATCGGTTGGATTGAGACTCTTTCTCCAGTTAGGATATTCTGTTAAACAAGTAATCTTTGATTTTTGTTTCTGTAAACGCTGATCTAATTCTATGAGTCTTAGCAAAAGAGAATCAGGAGGCGGCTCACCTTTGTTAAGCTTATCTTGAATTAAATCTCTAGCTCGCAAAACCTGAAAAATTTCTTGGGGTTGAGGCACAGAAGATTGCTCAAGTTGCACCAAGAATTCCTGATATTGAGAAATAGCAGAATATAAATCTTCTTGAACCCTCAAAGACACAATTTTACATTCAATAGGAGATTAAAATGATCATTCAAACAGAAAAAAGGTATACACCCCAAGAATACTTGAAATTAGAAGAGAAAGCGTTAGACAGACATGAATATCGAGATGGAGAAATTATTTCCATGACGGGAGGAACTACAAATCACAATCAAATTGCTCTTAATTTCTGTCGCAAATTTCCTCTGGCAATTGAAAATCAAGATTATTATATCTACATCAATGACGTCCGCTTATGGATAGAGCAATATCGCTTCTACACCTATCCTGACGTGATGGTCATTCAAGGAAAACCAATCTATGAAGGAACAGGTACGGTAAACGTAACCAATCCATCAATCATTGTAGAAGTCCTTTCTAAATCAACACGGGATTATTACTATACAGATAAATTTAGATATTACCGTTCTATACCTGAATTTCAGGAATATATTCTAATAGATCAATATAAATTTTATGTAGCTCAATATTTTAAGCAAGAGAATGGACAATGGGCTTTCAATGATTATGAAGGGGAAGAAGCAGTTTTAAACTTGGCTTCAGTTAATTTCGAGATTTCGTTTTCCGATTTGTATGAAAGAGTAGATTTTGAGTTAGAAGATTAATAACAAGTGAGGTTTTTCCATGCTTCAATCATTATCAAAATTAATAACCTTTGAAGAATTTATTGAATGGCTACCAGAAGATAGACGCTACGAACTACGCGAAGGAATAATCATCGAAATGCAGCCTACAGGCAAACATGAAGATATTACTGGATTTCTCACCCAAGAATTAACCTTAGAATATGCAAGGATGAATTTGCCCTATCGTATTCCTCCCAAAGCATTAGTCAAACTCAAGAACAAAGAAACTGGCTACAATCCAGATTTATTACTTGTAGATCGTCGAAATCTGGAATCTGAACCATTGTGGGCAAAAAAATCAACTCTCATGAATGGAGAATCAATTCCTTTAGTTGTTGAAGTTGTAAGCACCAATTGGCGTGATGATTACGGCTATAAACTAATTGACTACGAAGAAATAGGCATTTGTGAATATTGGATTGTTGATTATTTAGGAATAGGGGGAGTCCGTTTTATCGGGCAGCCAAAACAACCAACTATTTCTATTTATAATCTTATTGAGGGAGAGTATCAAGAACAACAGTTTAGAGGGGACAATCTAATTAAATCGCTAACTTTTTCCGAACTTAATTTGACTGCTGAACAGATTTTTCAGGCTCAAAGATGAGGATTACAATCCATTTTAGGTATTTTTGCGATCGCGGCATATCAGCTAAAATCAACTTAATTATCAATTATTTATGTCAGCGGACTTATGATTTAGCTCTCTAAATTTGTTTTGTTTGATGTAGCTGTTTTTTGATATTAGAGAGTGCTTTGCTTTTCCAGTCAGGATCATCTGGAGAAATAGCTTCTCGATTAGATTTAGCATACCGCCGATCCATATAGGCATGAAAGGCTTCTTGATCCTCACGATGATCAAGGATATAAAGTTTTAATTCTTGATCCGTCATTACCGTATAATCTACTTTGCTCATGGTATTATTTCCCCGCTAATGGCAATTTCAAATTCTATTGTTTCCTGATGACCTGCAAGAATGAAAATATTACCTGTACGTTCATCAAGACGAACTATATGAATAGGCTGGAAAACTATATTTGTCAGTAAATGACACTGATAGTACAAAGTTCGTAGTTGTTCTATCTTCGGTTCTCTCTCCATCAAATTAGGTAATCTTAACTTTAGTTATTTATCCCTACTAATACTAGTTTATTAGTCCCAAAAATCTTTAGCAAATTTAAAAGAATTTAATTGAAAAAAGCTTAATGGGTCGCCTGGGACTCGAACCCAGGACAAGCCGGTTAAAAGCCGGATACTCTACCAACTGAGTTAGCGACCCGGAACAAAAATTATTTTGCTCGCACAGTTAACTAATCTAACATAGCCTTACTCCAAGTACAAGCAAAAAAAATTAAATTGTTTCGCAAATCATCTCCAACACTGAATTATGGGTAGTTCCGGGTTTAATCGAAGTTAGTTTTTCTCCTGTATTAATCGCATTTCTTGGCGCACTCCAA
>JBCCYD010000500.1:0-4554 GCA_039190385.1 Cyanobacteria bacterium P01_F01_bin.143
CACTAATAACACACACCCAAAAATACTGATAAGACACACCCAAAGTGCTAATGTTGAATGAACCATCCACTAAATTAAACTGTCCTGATAGGGACAGGGGACTGGTAATCTGAATTTTTAATTTCTTCAGTTACTTTTAAAGCTAATTTCAAAACCTTTTGAGCGGCCGCTTCATCCTTGAGCTGACCATAAACTTGGGCAATCCCTATCAGAGCAAGGGACTTATCACTTGAATAATTAATTTGTTCTGTTATTTTTAAAGTTGACTTCAAACCTTCTTGAGCGATTGCTTCATTCTTGAGCTGACCATAAACTTGGGCAATCTCTCCCAGGGCAAGGGACTGTTCAAATAAGCTACTATTTTCTATGGTTGCTTTTAAAGCTAATTTCAAACCTTCTTGAACGATTGTTTCATCCTTGAGCTGACCATAAACTTGGGCAATCTTTCCCAGGGGAATATTTTCGTCGAAGAAACCTAGAGGTTCTTCAGCTGTTTTTAAAGCTGACTTCAAAACCTCATGAGCAGCTACTTCATCCTTAAGCTGACCATAAACTTGGGCAATCTCTATCAGGGCAAGAGACTTATCATATGAACTATAAATTTCTTCAGTTACTTTTAGAGCTAATTTCAAAACCTCCTGAGCGGCTGCTTCATCCTTGAGCTGACCATAAACCCTCGCAATCTTTCTTAGGGCAAGGGACTTATCAATTGAATCATTAATTTCTTCGGTTACTTTCAAAGCTGATTTCAAAACCTCCTGAGCGGCTGCTTCATCCTTGAGCTGACTATAAACCCTCGCAATCTCTCTCAGGGCAAGGGACTGTTCTCTTAGACTTTCAATTTGTTCTATTATTTTTAAAGTTGACTTCAAGCCTTCTTGAGCGATTGCTTCATCCTTGAGCTGACCATAAACCCTCGCAATCTTTCTCAGGGCAAGGGACTTATCACTTGAATAATTAATTTCTTCGGTTATTTTTAAAGTTGACTTCAAGCCTTCTTGAGCGATTGCTTCGTCCTTGAGCTGACCATAAACCCTCGTAATCTCTCTCAGGACAAGGGACTTATCACTTGAATCATTAATTTGTTCTGTTATTTTTAAAGTTGACTTCAAGCCTTCTTGAGCGATTGCTTCATCCTTGAGCTGACCATAAACCCTCGCAATCTCTCTCAGGGCAAGGGACTGGTCGCTTGGAGAGTGAATTTGTTGAGCTACTATTAAGGCTGATTTCAAAACTTCTTGAGCGGCTGCTTCATCCTTAAGCTGACTATAGACTTGAGCAATCTCACTTAGGGCAAGGGACTGGTAGTATGAATTTTTGATCTGATTTGTCTCGGTTAAAGCTTTTTTTAATTTAATTTCAGCTTGGTTAGAGCTTTTTTGTAGAGGTACAATTTTCGCAAATTCTCCTATAAAATATGCTTTATCCTCAGCACGATTAATATAGTTATCTAACAAATTGAATGCGAACTGCCAGCGTCTATCTTTAGCAATCGCAATGGCAGCCGAGGCTGCCACCTTATCACTTATCCTTTCCAGGGGACTTCCTAAAGGATTATGAATTTGCCAACGGACTTGTTGTATTTGTCCTTGTGGAATGCACAATAACCACCCACTAAAAAAGGATGCAACTAATGCGGCAGTAGTTAATACCGTTGTCACTCGATTAATTCTTTGCCAACTAGCAGCGATTAATCTTTCCTTATGCTGCCGTTTTCTTCCCCAGATGAGATAAGGTTTCTGTCGTTGAATCAACCATAAATCCCGAATACCCAATAAAAAGTGAGAATTACGATTATTGCCTAACCATTCATTGACTCGTCGCTCTAGCAACTGATTTGCTTTGTCTACTTCTGAAAGTTCTTTCCCTGCTAGTCTCATGAGAACGGGAATCAAACGTTCGTGAGCTAATTCATAACGAGTCGTTTCTTCTTCTTGAAAAGGAGTGAGCAAACGAACATCTCCTCGTGCGAGCCAACAAGTTGCTTCTTCCACTTCGGCTCGGGATAACGAAGCTTGAAATTTATTTTGCAATTGAGCTATGGTAAATGCTCCGGCTCTCACTTGGCGATCTAAATCAGTCAATGCTAAGAGAACTTTCACCGCAGCTTGTCGTTGAGCAGGAACAATCCGAGCTTCGAGAGTTCGTTCTAGAAAACGTTGCAGTAGACCCTCAATTCCGCCTAATTTTTGAAAAGCACCTCGATTAAATGCACGCAATTCTTGAGTTTTCTGTCCTTCTACCATCCAAGCCAGAATCTGCAAATCAACTGGAGAAATTAAACTATCTTCTCGGCTAGCTAATTCTCGTTCGGCTAATTCTTCAAGGAAGTTTTCCTCAAAGCTAATATTTTCTCCTTCAGCAATGACTTTGAGAATCTGACTAGCTTCATTTGGGGTAAATTTCTTGAGATAGTGAATATCTTGCGGCCCCAGGGAATAGCCCAAAGCTTTTTGAAACTCTACCAAACGACCAGTTAAATCTTCCCGAATACTAATCACAATTTTCACAGGCAGCTCAGAAACATACCAAGCATTTAAGGCATTAATGAAAGGTTGACGATCTTCTTCGCGTCGATAGTGAACCAAAAATTGTTCAAACTGATCAAAAAATAGTACCAGGGCATCGGGAAAAACGACTTCTGCTGCTAAGTTGAACAGGCCTAATAAATCAAGACTTGCTAGCTCTGATTCTTGTAGGGGAAGAGTTTGGCAAAAAGTTTTACGAATAGTAATCAGCGGTTCTTGCTCCGAAAACCGAATATAAATACCATGATGATTAGTTTCAGATTCGTTTAATATCGGACATAAACCTGCTTGTAAAAAAGAAGTTTTTCCGCAACCCGATTCACCCTGAATAATTCCAAAGCGAAAACTAGGATTTATAAAAGCGTTCAGACATTCTCGAAGAATTTTTTGTCTTTGCAGACGAGCGAATAGTTCTCGATCTTCAAAGGTGAAAGGTTGAAGTCCTTTAATAGTTGTCAGGTTATTAAATTTAGCTGTTTTAGCTTTACTCGAAGATGGCTTTGTCACCACTGCTATAGTCAGAGCTGCCAGAAACAAGATGCTTACTGTCAACCAAAAAGCTACTTTGTACCATTCTGGAAATGAAAAATTGAAGAACTTGGCAACAAAACCTCCAGGAGTGAAAAACAGAATCAGGGAGACATCTACTAGCAATAGCAAAGTGAACCAATTGCGACTCCTAATTAATTCTGCCATCCATTGCACTAACTGAGCTAATTCTTCAGTTATTTTTCTGACTGTATTTGGTGGAGGTGGTTTCGGAGATTGGAGACTCATCCCAAATATTTCTAAGCAATATCGATTATGGTACTTAGGATGACCAAAATAGGAATACTATCGCGATCGCTAAAATACTTTTCTTTTACCGATTATTGTAAGAAAAGATTGCCATTGTAGTCCTAAGGTTGATATATATCTTCATGCTGTGTTCTGCCCAATAAACAAACTAATTTATTGAATTAATTACTAAAACGCGATCGCCTTGGCAATTGTAATTTCAAAACAGTTTTGTTCCTGAAGGAATTATCGCTCAAGTTTTAAAGTCAATATTGGGGATTGATTTTCCCAAGCAATATCCTATTATTTTTGGGTTTGTGACACTCACTTTAGAAATTAGAGAAATAAACTAAATGAAACTTTGAAATAATTTCCAAGTAATTTAGCTTGTGCTTTGCTAATCGAACGTTTTCCATTCACAACTTCTGATACCACACCACTCGATCCAATGACCCCTACTAAATCTGCTTGACGAGTCCCACTAACTTCCATCAGATGCTGAAGAATTTCATACGGTTCAGATACTTCCATCGGATACTTTTCTGCTTCGTAAATCTCAATCAGAGTTACTAACAATTTATGTAGTGCTTTTTCTTCTGGAGTACGATTTTTAGCAAAGGTTAATTTTTCTGCTATTTTCAACGCGCGATCATACTCTTCCTCTGTTTCAATCACCTGGGGAATGTATTGAGTTAGTAGATTGGAATAAGCAGTAGTATCAAAAGTAAGGGTCATTTTTCCACTTGTCCTTATTGTATTCGGAATGAGTTAAAAAATATTTGTAATAGACAGTTTGGTTTTCATAATCGATACCAACAATCAAACGATAGTTATTGCCTTTGATATTGAATACAGTGAAATTGCCAACTGCTTCAGCGTCTCGATAAATTTCGCGAACATCTTCTAAGTTTTGCCACTGGGATTTTCTGACAATTGCATACCAATTATTAACCGATTTAATAGCATCTGGATATTTTGCAGCATCAACACGAAGATTACCAATTGAAATTAGATGCATTTATGTCTTCATAAATTAATTGGTTATAAATAAATCCATCCTACCTATTCTCTCTTTTTGAGAGTAGAATTGCAAGATGTCAATTAAAGCAAATGAACTTGAAACAATAAATTAATTCAGCTCCACTGAAATCAAAAAAATTTAAATTTTCTTAATGTTGCGCTTAATAAATAGGGGTTGACAAATGGCGATCGCTAATGGTATTCTAATCTCAATTCTTCATAATGGGAG
>JBCCYD010000501.1:0-4544 GCA_039190385.1 Cyanobacteria bacterium P01_F01_bin.143
CAACCTAAACGGATTCAACTTCAACCAATCCATCATTGACTCTCAAGGTCGTGTGGTTGGAACTTGGGCTGATATCTTAAACAGAGCTAACCTAGGTTTCGAAGTAATGCACGAACGTAATGCGCATAACTTCCCCTTAGATTTGGCTTCTGGAGAATCTGCTCCTGTAGCTCTAACTGCTCCCGCTATCAATGGTTAATAGCTGATTAGTTATCTGCTGAATATCGAATTTTGTTTTTTGTAAAAAGCGCCTCCTTAATCGGGGGCGTTTTTTTAGTAACTATAAGTTTTGTAAACTATCGTTGAAATAATTGTGTTTTTATTGAATCTTAAAAAATATGTATCCAGCACAACATTTGAGCTGATGCCGAAATACCCAAAAATATAAATATCTATAATATGAAACTTAGTTTAGCTCCCCGTTATCGTTTAGATGATGATTCATCCTGGTTACTCGCTATTGATCCTGTTCGTCGCTACTGGATAGCTATTAATGGTGATGAAAACCTATCTCAAGATATTGCTGGGTTGTTAACCTCTGATAAACAAAAGTTTCGCGATGTAATTCTCCAATTTCGGGCTTTAACTCCAGGAGAAACCTTGAAATTCCCTACTTACAGAAAAGAAACTCAAATCTATTGTGTGGCGACCAATTGCTACGCCATAGTAGATGAAGTTTCAGGTGCAGAAGTTTGGCACTTATTTGATCGCGAAACCTTAGAAAGCTTATTAATGACTGCTCATGCAGATTGGGTTCCTAATCCAAAGGACATAGAGAAAAGCCGACAACTCCTCTCTATGTCCTGGGAAAAATCTTTAGTTGCCTGAAGCAAAGCCATTTTTTAATTTTCTTGCCAACCCTGGGGATTAATCCGTAAAAGCTCCTGCATAGAGGCTATGAGATTAACTTTTACTAGATCAATTTCTCCTTGGTCAGAAAGCAAAAAGTTCCAAACAACATTTACTTGAAACAGACTAGTACTTACCTGACCCCGAACTTCTACGTCTGTCTGTCCATTAGGCAAAACTTGAGAAGTGGCAGAGCGAGGCTGAAACTTCATATCTGTTGCTTCTTGGTGTAAGTAGTCCGCGATCGCCTGGGGGCCAGTAACGGGACTGTCAAAAGGGGGAACTAATTGCCCTTGGCTAGAAAATAGGGCAGCAGTAAGTTCAAACTGCCCCTGATTAAGAGTCGAGAAATAAGATTGAATCGCCAACTCTTCACATTCGAAAGAAGTCGAATCGTTAATTTTGGTCTGAACCATAATTCTTAATTACTATACTGCAAGAGGATCAATCCCCATTTCCATAACGAATTTGCGTAATAACGTTATTTGCTGACCGAACTCTAATGTGGTGATTTTGCTAAAGGCAACTAATCCAGCATTAGATAATTTGTAGTTGTCAGGGACAGGAATAATTTCTCCTGTAGTCATTCCGACCGCTAACTGATACCAAAAAGCTAGTTTATTGTTGTTAGTAAATGATCCGTAGGCACGAGTTAAAGGATTGCTGATTCTATTAACCAAATCGCGCATGAATTGCAGTTGCTGTTCGTAGGATAGAGCCTTAACTTTTACGAGTAAACCTTGAGTAAATTGCTCTCTAGCCGCACCAGGAGCAGCAGGAGTGATGGCACGACCTAGATTTTCGTAGATAACCCAGAATAAGCCTAATTTTTCATCAGTACTGAGATTTCTGATTGCAGCTTGGACAGTAGAGACTGCATCAAGAACATTTGTCGATTGGGTAAATCTGTCGGCAGTGTATGTCATGGTTTTAAAATGCCTTGTGTAAGATGTTTGTGTTTTGTGTTTTGTGTCAACTGTTAAGTAATGTAACAAAGGTTCAAAAATAATAACAATTGCTTAACAGTAGTAAAAACCGTACACTTAGAGTCTGTGGCTCATTACTAATTGTTTTACTCGTTTATCATGGCACGCCAACGCTCTAAATCAGACCTGCCGACGAAAACTTGTCCTGTCTGCGATCGCCCGTTTACTTGGCGCAAAAAATGGACCAATTGTTGGGATGAAGTCAAATATTGTTCTGATAGATGTCGTCGCAGGCGCAACAAAAGTAGTGAATCAAAAATTAAATCTTAGGCAATAATCATGATTCCTTATCTTCTCTTTTTAATTAATTGTTTTAATAAAGTCTTTTGACAAATACTAAATCACATCTAGCTGTTTCTACTCCCGATGCTGGCTGATAAGCATTCTTTTGGTATAAAACTACTGCTTCGCTCAGTACAGAAGCTGTTTCAACCCAAATCTCTTGGAATCCTTTATTTGCGATCGCATTTTCTAATTGGTGCAATAAATATTTTCCTAAACCCAGACCTCTAACTCGGGGCAACAAATACATTTTACGAATTTCTACAGCTTTTTCTCCTCGCGTAATAGGATAGTAGGCTGCTGTCCCGACAATATCTCCCTGAAATTCAACCACCCAAAACTCACCTCCTGATTGGAGATAAGCCTGCTCTACTTCAATCACATCTTGATCGGCTTGAGTTGGTTCCCAAGTTAAGCCATATTCTGCCAACACCCTACTGATTACCTTGGCCGCTGCATCGCGATCGCTATTTTGCCAATCCCTAACTAAAAAATCCTGATAATAACTCTTCATTCTCAATTCTCAATTATCAATTTTCCATTCTCAATTTCTCCCTAGCTATGAATTCTTGGTTCATGATATAAAGTTGCCAGAATTTCACTTTCGACTATGGACAATTCTTCTAAACGTTCATCTACCAAATCGCGATCGCAATAATGAGTTGCCAATAACCAATAAATTCCATAATGACGAGCTTCTGAGGCCATTAGCCCACGATAAAATGCTGCTAGTTCTGGCTCGGGGCAATGTTGGCCGATTAAACCTAATCTTTCATGGGAGCGAGCTTCAATTAAAGCAGAAATTAATAGTGAATCTAAGAGGCGATCTGGCTCTTGATGCCGAATTTGGGATTTAAGCTTAGCTCCATAGGGCGGAGAGTTTAGAGGAGCGAGGGGAATTCCTTTGCGTTCTAACCATTGATTTACTTGCTCAAAATGTTCTAATTCTTCTTTCGCGATCGCAGTTAACTGGCGCACCAATTTAGCATAGGAAGGATAACGAAACATCATATTAATGGCTACTCCCGCTGCTTTACGCTCACAATGGGAGTGATCTAATAAAATAATATCGAGATTTGCTAAAGCTTGGGCAATCCAGCGATCGCTAGTAGGTTGTTTAAGAATTTTTATCTTAGTTGCCACAGATAATGACACAAGCAATTTCCCCCAAATTTAATGACCTAAGCCTATAATAGGACACAGAAGTAGAGAAGTAAGAATAGGGAAAGAAAAACGAGGAAAATCCTCGAAAATTATCATTTATTTATAAATTTATTATTTATTTATGACCAATCAGCGAAGAATTGTTATCGGAGATGTGCATGGACATTATGATACCCTTATTGCCCTTCTAGAATCGGTTGCTCCCAATAATGATGATCAAGTCTATTTCCTGGGAGATTTAATAGATCGAGGCCCCAAAAGCGCCCAGGTAGTAGATTTTGTAATGAAAAATAAATACCATTGTCTCCGTGGTAATCATGAGGAAATGTTGCTAGAGGTTGTCGGGGGACAAGGCAAAGTTTCAATGCGACTTTATCAAAGTTGGCTTCACAGTGGAGGTTATGCAACCGTTAATAGCTATGACAGTAAAATTCCTCAAGAACATATCGATTGGATAAGAAATTTACCACTTTACCTAGACTTGGGAGATGTTTGGTTAGTTCATGCTGGAGTTTCACCTCACATCCCTTTACCCAAACAGACTGCGGAACAATTTTGCTGGATTAGAGAAGATTTTCACGCCATACCTCAACCTTACTTCTCAGATAAATTAATTATTACTGGCCATACTATTACCTTTACTTTTCCAGGGATAAAACCAGGACAATTAGCAGCGGGGCATGGTTGGTTGGATATTGAAACTGGAGCTTATCATCAAAATAGCGGTTGGTTAACAGCATTGGATCTGGAAAATCAAAAGGTTTACCAAGCTAATACCCAAGATCGCCGTTTGCGCATCATGCCTCTGGCAAGAGTCGTTGCTGAGATTGATTTAGCAAATGTTCGCTATCGCAGAATGTATAAAAGAGCTTAGGCACTATAATCAAGTCCTCATCTTAATTATCTCTGATATAGTTTATTCTCCTTTAATTAGCGATCGCGTGAATCTGGATCTGCATTATTATTTATTCTGTCGCGATCTCTGACTTGCATATCTGTCTGCCAAGAGAAAACTGAACAATCATGATTTAAAATTGCGATCTCGAAGAGATCTGCTTTAGTTCTTTGTTTAGCGCGATCGCAAATAGGAAAAAATTTGTGTAAAAATTAAAAGTAATCTAGTTAGGAATGAGGATTTAATTATTTAGCCAAGTTAGACTGATTCTGGTTTGACTACATAGTTCCACTGAGGTAGATGTTCATCGAAAATGACATTCATAGTTTCTTTGAAATCTTGAGCTACTTTTTTCCCTGTTTGATACA
>JBCCYD010000502.1:0-4506 GCA_039190385.1 Cyanobacteria bacterium P01_F01_bin.143
CTCGTAAACATGATGGTTTTCCTGGAGTTAAAACTCTTTGGCGAGGACTGTCACGATTGCATGATATTGCTTCTACTTGGAAACGGCTACATCCTTCTTCCCATCTTTCTTTAGAGACTTATGGGTAAAGCATAGATCTATAGATACTTCTGCATAAGTTCTCAGAAAATACTTTGTCTCTTATTTTCTTCAGAAAACCGATCTGGATAAACGAAGGCAGAAGTAGACCTTAAAAACCATCTGCCTTCTGCCTTTATTTTAAAGGGCTACCTTCGGGGTGTGGGTCGCGGTATCCTTTAGGCCAAGGGCGAAGCCTAAGAAGCAAGAACTGTTTTCAAAGCGTCTAAAAGTAATAAAACATTTTCGGGACGGCTATTGTGACCCATCAAGCCAATACGCCAGACTTTACCACCAAGCTCTCCTAAACCACCAGCGATTTCGATATTATAATCATTAAGCAATTTACGGCAGACTGCTTTGCCATCTACTCCATCAGGAATTCTCACAGTGGTCAAAGTTGGTAGACGAGTTTCTTTCGGCACATGACATTCCAAATTCATGTCGGCTAAACCATCCCAAAGTAATTCGGCATTCTTTTGATGTCTTGCCCAACGTGCTTCTAAACCTTCTTCGGCTACTAAACGTAAAGCTTCGCGGAAAGCATAATTCATGTTGATCGGTGCTGTATGATGATACACGCGATCGCTGCCCCAATATTTAGTCAAGAGAGACATATCCAAATACCAATTAGGCACCTTCGATTTACGGCTTTGGAGTTTTTCTAAAGCTCGTTCACTCATAGTAAAAGGAGAAGCTCCCGGAGGGCAACATAAACCTTTTTGACTGCAACTATAAGCCAGGTCAATTCCCCATTGATCGATATATAAAGGTACGCCACCAAGACTAGTGACTGTATCTACCAAAAGTAAACAACCATATTTATGACAAAGCTCGGCGACTCCTTCTAAAGGTTGACGGACTCCCGTGGAAGTTTCTGCATGGACTAAAGCTAATACTTTGGGTTTATAGGTTTCTAAGCCTGCTTTGATTTCTTCGAGGCTAAACGCTTCACCCCAAGGTTTATTGATTTGTTTGACATCACCACCATAACGCCCTGCCATATCAACCAAACGATGACCGAAATAGCCTTTGACTCCAACGAGTACGACATCTCCTGGTTCTACCGAGTTCGCGATCGTCGCTTCCATTGCAGCACTACCTGTACCACTAACTGCGATCGTCATTTTGTTCTCAGTTTGCCAAGCGTAGCGCAACAGATTACATAATTCGTCCATCAATTGCAAAAATGTGGGATCAAGATGTCCCACTGGTGGAACGCTTAAAGCTCCTAGTACTCGGGGATGGACATTCGCTGGGCCTGGCCCTAGTAAAATACGAGGTGGCATGTCCAACTGAGTTGTTTCAATGCGGTAGCGATCGCTAATAGATGGGGAAGTTATAGTTGTAACAGTCATAAAGTTGTTTCAATCACAGAATTGTATTCTAGTCTACTGTGATTTAGGTAGATTAACTTAAGATTTATCAGAGTAAATAACTCATTACATGACTATTTAAAAAATGCCCTAAAATCAATCAGATGATTCCCGATGATCTCTTTCCGATATCGTACAATATTGAATAAATTGCAGATAATAACCAAAATTCCGGCATAATAGCTGATATTCATTAAGATAGAAAATAGGAGTAATTCTCGAAAAGAATATCTAATCCTAACCCAAGAAAAAATCAACCCAACAAGTGAAAATCGCAAATTCAAGATCAAAATAGCAAGCAATGGTGTTTGATTGGGGTCAAACTGAATCGAAGAGTAAAGCCAATAGAAAAGACAAGATACAATAATAACCTTTGTGAAATATGGAGTGATTTTCCTAAAAAGTCTTCTCAGTTTTTTCTCAAATAAAGTATATGAACCAATGCAAATTGAAGCTAACATTAAATATCTAAAGACATACCAAGATAATTCTGTATTGAATTCTTGGCTGGAATTAATCCCAAGTTCCACAAGAGGAAAACAAAGAAGAAATACAGCTCCAATAAAGAAATTTCTTGGATTTGTACTCAATAGAAAAAAGAAAATAAAAGATTCTTTAATCGCTTGTTTGATTGGAAAAATCAACCAAAATAGATAATCTAAATTCCCTAAAAATAAATCACTATAGTAATATTGACTAGCAACAAAATCAACACCAAATATTTTCTCAAGAATTAACAATAATATTGTCTTAATAAGAAATACAATTAACGCTAAAGTAGGAAAAATGATGTAATATAGTTGTTTTCTAGAATATAAATTTTCGTTAGACTCTAATGGATTCTTACAAAAGTCAATAATTGTTTGGATAAAGACTTGAAACAAGGCTGTCCCTCTAATTTATTATTAGATCTATTGCAATTATTACTTCTACTTTATATTTTGTCACCTTTGTGTATTTCGACTTTTGATTATTTTAAGCTAATAAATAGAGCCTCCTAATAATAAGCTTAAATAATAACAAATATTTTTGTAATCAATCACTAATCTTTTTAAGTTCTATAATATATATATTATCCGAAAGGACAATATAAGCCTTTTTTCGTTTTATTAGTATTCAAACAATACTTTAGTACTATGATACCTACGCTAGAAATAACTTTTCAAGATATTGTAGGAGATCCTTGGGAAGGTAAAGCAATTGCAAGATTTCAAGGAGAACCTGGAGAGCCATTCGTGGTGAGTGAAGGAATGGATGGAAAGCAGAGAGAAAATACTCGTTGGTACATAGAAGACTATATGGATTTTCCTGAAGGTGGCAATGACACTAAGGCTTATCGTATTGAAAAAGCTTTGCAGTCCTATGGAAAAGCACTTTGGTCTGGAATAGAAAGTTCTCAGTTACAAGCATGGTTAGGTGCAGTTCAAGTTGCGGGGAAGGGTCGTTTAGAGTTACGCGCAGCTGAAATTAAAGATGAAGTAGCGTTTCGGACTCCCTGGGAATTAATGCGAGTAGGAGGAGGAACGCTTTTACATCAATTAGGAGTTACTGTTGTTCGGCGAAGTAAAGCAAATTTACCTGGTTTGCAGTTACTAGACACAAGTAAAGGGTTACGTATATTAGCAATTGTTTGTCGCCCAGAGGATGCGGGCTTTTTAGATCCTAGATATACTCCGGAAGCTATTTTGACTGCTTTGGAAAATCGACCAGAGGTTTCAATTGACTTTTGCCGTCCAGCAACTCTAGCAGCTTTGGTAGATCTACTTCAAGAAGCACAGGATGATGATAGTCCTTATCATGTAGTTCACTTCGATGGTCACGGGACAACGATTCCTTATGAAGGAGGGATTGGTGCTCTTTGTTTTGAGAAAACTGATGGAACGCTTGATTTAGTTAGAGCAACGCAATTTGGTGATTTGATGGCAAGGTTCCGTATTCCTTTGGTTGTTTTGGAAGCATGTCGAACAGCAACAAAAGTATTAGCTCAGGAAACAGTAGCAGGAGCGCTACTACGTCAAGGAGTAGGTACGGTAGTAGCAATGGGTCATGCGGTGCATGTGGATATGACTTGCAAACTTATGGGTGGTTTTTATAGCTCAATTGCTCGAGGTAGATCGCTGGGAGAAGCGCTCCAAGCTGCGCGCAATCAAATTTATGCAGATAAACACCGTCGGATGCGGATTACTCCAGATGCTCCAACCATTGAACTTAATGACTGGTTTGTGCCCCAACTATATCAGAGTCAGGATGACCCCAAACTTTTAACCAAAAAACTAACTAAGCGCAAAAATAAATCTAAGCTGCTATTTGCAGGTTTCATTAATGCACCTCGTGCAGGCTTTCAGGGTCGTGGTTATGAACTACATCGTCTAGAAAGAGTCATTGAACAAAAGCGTATTGTGGTGATTTATGCTCCTGGTGGCATGGGCAAAACAGCTTTGTCTCGTGAGGCAGCTTTATGGTGGACTCAAACTGGAATGTTCCCCGATGGTGCGATTTTTGTTTCCCTCGAAGGCAATGTGTCTCCCCAAACATTAATAAGCAAAGTGGGAGAAGCTTTAGAAGGTATTAAATTCCACCAACGGAAAAATCCAGCAGATTGGCTGGCAAAACAACTCAATAAAAGGCAAATGCTGATTATCTGGGACAACTATGAATCTGTTTTGCCTGCTTTCAATGAGGATCAACCCACCCCACCAGAGTTTACCGAACTGGCAGAAAAATGGACAGCAGGCTCCTCTCGCTTACTCATTACTTGTAGAGATGCCCAGGTGGGTCTGGCTCCAAGAGGCAATCCAGCTTGGCCTTTTCCTTTAGGAGAACTAACCTTGTCTGAGGGACTTCAACTATTAATTGGTTTGTTGGAAAACTTAGGGATAGATCGCGCTGAAAGAACTAGAAGAGGCTGGAATGTTAAATTACTTAAGCCGATTGTGAAAAAAACAGGAGGCCATCCTTTAGCCCTGGAACTTTTGGCTCCACACATCATAAAGTTAGGGCCACAGAAAGTGGC
>JBCCYD010000503.1:0-4493 GCA_039190385.1 Cyanobacteria bacterium P01_F01_bin.143
ACGACGTGCTCTCAATCATCATCTCTTAGAATTATTTATTCGCCAGTTAGATCTTGAGCCAACTTTGATTAAATCACATCCCAATTACCGCAAGCTTTATGACTATGGAGTCATAGCTACTTAATTTTGTCCGCACTATTGTTGATGAAAAGTTGTTTTTATCTTTAATATACATTTACCATCTTGATCAAAAAATCAAACAAATGCCTTTACTTAATCCTATATCAAGTAGTATTCAATATGAGTATCAAAGGATTGATTGTATAGAAAGAATTAAATCTTCAGTAGCATTTGAAACTAAGAAGCAAGAAAACGAAATTGAAAATTTTTATGATCAATATTTAGAAAGTATTGGATATAAATACCATATAGGTTCTTATTATGGAGGGAGTAGTTATAGCGATACATTTATTATTCAGATTAAGGGGAAAAATGCTAAAGAAAATACAAGAGAAGTTACTATTAAATATATCAATTAACTATAATACTCCTAAAATAACTTAATGAATGATCGCAATTCTTCTGCTACAACTTACAACTCCATCCTAAAATCTCTACAAAAGCTAATTGAAGTTATCGCTCAATTAAGAGATCCAGAAACTGGTTGTCCTTGGGATCTTGAACAAACACCGCAAACCTTGGTTCCATACATCATAGAAGAAGCCTATGAAGTAGTAGATGCGATCGCTTATCGTTCAAAGAGCAACTATAATTACATCAAATCGTAAAAAAGACCTTAAAAAATGAAACTACAAGTAGTATTAGAACCAAGTGATGAAGGCGGATATACTGTTTATGTTCCTGCTTTATCTGGTTGTATAAGTGAAGGAGATAACATTGATGAAGCTTTAGAAAATATTCAAGAAGCAATAGAACTTTATCTTGAACCTATCGAAAAAAATAAAGGTAAATAAAACATCTTAACTGAATAAATTTTTCTTAATTATCTCGATGAACGATCGCAATTCTCCGGCCACAACTTATAACTCCATCCTACAATCTCTACAAAAACTAATTGAAGTTGTCGCTCAACTAAGAGATCCAGAAACTGGTTGTCCTTGGGATCTCGAACAAACACCGCAAACCTTAGTTCCATATATCATAGAAGAAGCCTATGAAGTGGTAGACTCGATCGCGGATCATAATAATACCCTTAAGAAAATTCTGAATTTTGGTATGATTTGTAGTGCCCAATATTAAAACTCTTTATGACGCGCAAAATAACGATCAGTCTAGAAAATTCTGTCTACGAGTATTTAGCAGCTAAGACCAATAATCGTAGCGGTTATATCAACGATCTAATTGCCCAGCAAAAGCAAATAGAAGCAGACAGACTATTGGAGCAAGCTTACATAGATCAGGAACAGGATCCCGAATTTCACCAAGAAAAGCAACTATGGGAATGTGCAATAGGAGATGGGTTAGAAAATGCCTAATTGTAATTTAATCTATAGAAAAGGCGGAATTTGATCGAAGATTCTTATTGGCAAGAAATCAAAAAAGCGATCGCAATACAGCTACAGTTATAAACAAAAAAAATAACATTAAGTAAAAATTTCCTTGAAATAAATCAATGAATGATCGTAATTCTTCTGCCACAACTTATAACTCCATCCTAAAATCTCTACAAAAACTAATTGAAGTTGTCGCTCAACTAAGAGATCCAGAAACTGGTTGTCCTTGGGATCTCGAACAAACACCTCAAACCTTGGTTCCATACATCATAGAAGAAGCCTATGAAGTAGTAGACGCGATCGCGACTGGTGATCAAAACGCGATCGCAGAAGAGCTCGGAGATCTACTCTTACAAGTCGTTTTACAATCCCAAATTGCCTCAGAAGCAGGCGATTTTACCCTCGAAGAAGTTGCAGTCTCAATCACTGAAAAATTAATTCGTCGTCATCCCCATGTATTTAGTGATGTACAAATAAATAACAGCGAAGAAGTTAATCAAAATTGGGAAAAAATTAAAGCCGCAGAAAAAGGACAAAGTTTAGCCGAAGCCCAATTACTAAGTAATAAGTTAAGACGTTACGCTCAGAGTTTACCTCCTTTGATGGCAGGCATGAAAATTTCTAAAAAAGCGGCTAAAGCTGGTTTTGAATGGCAAAGCGCCGAAGGAGTTTGGGATAAGTTTCGGGAAGAATTAGGTGAATTTCAAGAAGCCTTAACTACAGAAAACAAAGAACATCAAGAAGCAGAGTTAGGAGA
Source organism: Cyanobacteria bacterium P01_F01_bin.143 (assembly GCA_039190385.1). Taxonomy (GTDB): domain Bacteria; phylum Cyanobacteriota; class Cyanobacteriia; order Cyanobacteriales; family Xenococcaceae; genus Xenococcus. The sequence goes on from JBCCYD010000503.1 coordinate 2,212, forward strand.
TTTATTATTTACTATTATTAATATTGCTCGCTGGTACGATCTTGATCCATTCTCTGGTTTACAAGGAACTAATAACCGATTCATTCAAAGATTAGCAGTTATGGAAGATTTTGCAGAAGGCCCGTTAAGCGATTACACTATTGATGAATTGGAAAATCTCTGGCAAAAAGCCAAAAGAACATTGAGCATTGACCATTGATCATTGACCATTGAACATCATGTTAGCCATTAGCAATTAGCCATTAGCAATGAAGTTATGAGTGTCAAGCAAGCTTTAGTGTTAGTTGATAATATAGTTTTCACTAAAACAGGCAAACATCTGAATGATTTGCAAGTATATATTCTCGATCGCGTTTGGCAAGGTCAGAAATATTTAGCGATCGCGGATGGATATGGTTGCACAGAAGGCCATGCTAAAGATGTCGGTTCTTTGTTGTGGAATATAATCTCCGAAGCTTTACAGGAAAAAGTTACTAAAAGTAATTTTCGCTCAGTTATTCAACGACATTTATCCTTAAATATTCCCACGCCTCAAGAGAATTCTAATATTAATTTTGTCGGTCGTCATAACGCGATTGCGGACTTAGAATCTTTAGTTAATCAGGGTCACAATATAATTGTTATTCAGGGCAAAGGAGGAGTCGGCAAAACAACTTTAGCTCAACAATATTTAGCCACAGGAAATTTTAAGTTAGTTTTAGAGTTTCTGATGGCCAAAGAATCTCAAAATATTATGTCTGTCGAAGCCTTAGTTGAAGAATGGCTTAAGCGAGATTTAGATGAAGAACCAGGAAAAGAATTTGGAGTCAGTCTTTCTCGTCTCAAAAGATATTTCAAAAAATATAAAATTGGTATTTTAATTGATAATTTAGAACCTGCTCTAGATAAACAAGGAAAATTTATTTCTAACCATCGCAACTATCTAGAACTATTGAGAATTTTAGCAGATCAGCAAATCAAAGCAGTAACGATTATTACGAGCCGCGATCGCGTTTGTGAAGGTGATCTAAATTTAAAACATTATCGTTTATCAGGATTAAGCTTATCCGCCTGGAAAGATTTTTTTCACTTAAATCAATTAGCAAGCAACTCGAATATTATTAAGGAAATACATTTTGCCTATGGTGGTAATGCTAAAGCGATGGGAATTATTGCTGGTGTAATTAAAGAAGATTTTGCCGGAGCCATAGAAGATTATTGGCAAGAAAATAAAAATAGTCCTTTAGTCGAAACTGATTTAAAAAATTTAGTTGCTAGTCAATTTGCCAGAATTCAGCAATTAGATGCTGATGCTTATTTACTTCTCTGTCGTTTAGGTTGTTATCGTTATCAAGATGTCCCGAAGATATCTCGTTCAGGATTATTAGCATTATTATGGGATATTAATAGTAATCACAAAAGAGCAATTATTGAATCTTTGCGTAATCGATCGCTGATTGAATTTAGTCAAGGTAATTACTGGTTACATCCTGTGATTAAAGCCGAAGCTATATCTCGCCTGCAATCTGAGTTTAAAAATAAAGAATGGCAAGAAACACATCAACATATTGCCCAATATTATACAGAGACTATTACTAGAATTAATAATATTCAAGATGGACTGATTGCCTTAGAAGCTTACTATCATTATTTAACTATCCAAGATTATGACGCAGCAGCAAAAGTAATTCTTCATAGCCGAGATAATCAATGGGGACAATATTTAACTCTGGGTAGTACATTATATCGTTTAGGTTTATTGCAACCTTTACGAGTAGCGATCGCGAATATTATCGATAAAGTTAGTTCTCAAAAATATCGCAGTGAACTTAATAATATTTTAGGCGATGTCTGTTGGATTACAGGAAAGATTCAAGACGCGATCGCCTATCAACAAGAAACTATTACAACTGCTAGTAACTGGCTACAGCATACAAATTCTACGACAGAAAATCAACAAGAATTCTATTATTGGAAAATGCTGCAAGTTGATTCACTGTTGAGTATTGGCTTATATCATATAGATCTTTGGGAATTAGAAAAATCAGCTGATATTTTTCAACAAGTTGTTGATTTAGCTATAAACACAAAACATCATTCTTGGGCAGAAAAAGCAATTATTTGTCTGGCTTTAGTTAAATCCTATCTTGCGCAGGATTTAGAAATCTATCAACCTATTGAATATTTTGTGAAAGCAATTATTAATAATGAAAATAATAAGTATAATACAGGTCGTTTTGCTTATTTTATGCAGATTCTTGGTCAAACATTAATTAATTTAGGGAAAATAGAATCAGCTAATA
>JBCCYD010000504.1:0-4477 GCA_039190385.1 Cyanobacteria bacterium P01_F01_bin.143
GTTTATTTTATAAAAGCTTTAAATAGATCAAGATTTGATATTTTTTTTGTTTAATTCTATATATTGCAGTGAATACGATAGCTGATGGGCTAAGAAGCATGTAGCCGATTTATTCAAGGAAGACTAGAATATACTATCGCATTATTGAGGGGAGAAAAAAGGGCATTAATCATCACCTTAAAAAGTATTTTGAGAGGACATTTAAAGTACATAGATATATAATATGTTTTTAAAAATACTTATTAAAGCAGAAATAGGGGTAAAACAGTGCAAAATATAAACCTACAAGAGTAGGTTTGTCAAAGCCACAAACATCTTAAAGAAATTGGTTGGAAAAATGAATACTTTGATCAAACAAATAATGTATCTATCTAGTAAAATTGAAACTAGTAATAGTGATAGGGATAAAATAAGATACACAAGAGAGCTAAATGAGATTTTATTGGTATATGCTAGACTTCCAATTATTATTGAGATAATCAAGAATTCGAACCAGTTAAATAATGAAGGACAGGCAATTTTCCTGGGTTCTGGTGACTTAATTGATGAGTTTGATTTTTTTTCTAGGAAGACGAATCTTAGTAGAGAGCAATCAGTTACTACGGCTATTCGGCTGATGAGGTACTATGTTTAGATTAAATTTCTTTATATGATGATGTAAAAAAGAAAAATACTTTGAAATTAAAGTATTTTTCTCTCCCAGAACTGTAGCTGTAATCGGTGCGACAGATCGCCCTGGGAGTGTTGGGAGAACTTTACTCTGGAATTTAATCAGTAGTCCTTTTGGCGGTACAGTATTTCCTGTCAATCCGAAACGCAAAAATGTTAAGGCTTATCAAGATATTACCGCGATCACCGAGGAAATAGATTTAGCAATAATTGCCACCCCAGCTCCTACGGTACCAAAGCTAATTGAGCAATGTGCAATCGCCCGAGTTAAGGGAATAATTATTCTCTCGGCCGGTTTTAGAGAAATTGGGGCAGCAGGTCTAGAACACTAACTACAACCACTGACGAAAAAATGGGACTTTCAGAAGTTGCTATCACAGGTAGAAGGACTAGCTATGCAACGCTCACTCTAACCATGCTTTTACTGCTAATTCAATGCTTACTACTTCTGACTTCCGAGGGGAACTAGTCCCAGAGCAGCGCTGAGGCGATCAAAATCAAAATATTCTTTCATTAGATCACGAATTCGTTGGACTTTAATAGGCTCTCGGATCGGAACTTTCCCAAAGGCAGCATCAACAATTTCTACCGTAGTCAAAGTATCAGAATCAACTGCAAGAATGGGAATTTCTAGATCTTCAGCTCGATTGAGAATCAGAGGTTTGGGCATAACACGACCCGTAACAATCAGGCAATTGGTTGATGTTTCGAGAGCTGCCATCTGGAGTTCAGTGCGATCGCCACCTGTGACCACCACCATATTTTTTCTTTGCCGAAAGAATTCTAAAGCGGAATTAACATTCATGGCACCAATACTGAGGCTTTCTACCATCAAATCTAAACGATCTGAACGACAAAGAACTTTTGCATCCAATCTTTTTGCTAATTCACGAACACTAACACTGTTGAGGAGTTGATCTTTCGGCAGGACTGCCAAAACAGGAATATTATTTTGTTCTAAGTAAGGAACAATTAAATCTTGGACATCTTTGAGATTGTCTTGGGGAACATCATTAATCGTAATACCTAATAGGCGATCGCCAAGGAACTGTTTTGCGGTCAACAGATTAGCGACCAAAGATAAAGAACTATAACGAGTTACCAATAAAATTGAGCCATCGACTGCGTTAGCCAGCTCTGGAATAGATAAATTGAATAAACTGCCTTCCCAAAGAGAACTTGCGCCTTCAAGCAAAACCAATTCGCCTTCGATAGATTGGACATAATCTTGTAAAGCTTGAGCATAATCTTGAGCATCTTTACCCAGTAATCGACGAGCAATAGTATCGTGATCGAGGTTTAAAAGAGTCGGATGTATTTGCTCAGAAGACAAACCCAAAATGTCTGTCACAAAACTAATATCCCTTTCGACAATATCTTTGGGATTATTACTTAAACAAGTTCCTAGAGGTTTGCCATAGGCCACTTGAATTCCTTGTTCATTTAACTGATGAGTAATCCCCAAGACAGTTGCTGATTTGCCACTATAAGCCTCGATAGATCCAATCAACAGATATTTGGATTTGGCAGGTTTCGCCACTTCCCTACTCCTTAAATTTGATTATTTCAGTACGGTTGACCCTCTCCCTATTCAAATCGCAGTAGTTTCCGATAGAAGCCACGGGGAAAATCTGTAAAGTGAGAGCGCTTAAAGTTCATAATGACATCAATTAGGTAATCAATAAACTCAGAATTAGATAAAGTTACCTCATAACTCAATTCCGCTTGCCCATCAAACTGTAAACGACAACGAGTCAACTCTGATGGCAGCTTAGATACATACCAACTAGCCACAAAAGGAATTGCGTCTCCTCCTTGGACTTCTCTTTTTCCTTCGAGAGCACCTTGACGATAAAGAGAAATGGCATAGGGCAGCCAGTTATGCTTATTTTTGCCATAGTAAGGCATGTAAATTACTACGTCTGCTCTGCCTGCGGGTTTTAAGGCTTCAATAGTTGACATAAAAAGACAATCTCTCAAGAATTTCCTAATTCTCTACGGTTATAACATCTGCTTTTGTTCTTTGAGATAGGCAAAAACTGATTTATCGCCAATGTCTGGATCGATTTCTTGCACCATTTTTCTGCCAGCAAAAATCGTGAATCCAATTGTCCAGATTGCTAGGCAAACTTGCTCAATATCAGGGGGAAGTAAACCCGCCATATGTCCTAATAATAGAAAGGGCACAATGGGCGTGATAATTTTAGTTTCTAATCTGTTGAAGCAAAAGGCTTCTTTGAAGTAAATTCCGGTTAAAGCAGCGAAGGTAAAGCCAATACCAAACAAAGTTAAGGGATTATTGTAAACAAATAGGGCTAAAGGTTCCGGGGATTGAAACGAGAGCGCGATCGCGGAAATACTGCCGATCGCCCAAAAAACTTGTAACGTCCGATGTAAAGCCACCATGTAAATATGGATAAAATATAAGCTCACCCCTAGAGACAGGGAAAATACAGCAAATAGCGGCGTGATCCAAGGTAGAGCAGCTTCCCCTTGAGCCACAAAAAGATTAGTCGCGATCGCGAAACTTAAAGCCGCCATTACTAATCCAGCACGATAGATCAGGACTTCTTTGCGATCGCTTTTGTCAATGGTAAATTCCCCAAATTGTCCTTGATAAGTAGTCGGCTTTTTATCCAATATTGCAATCATAAGTGTTCACCTCAAGCGAAATAAGCAGCAATCCAAAACAAACTATCTACTACTAGGGTACTCAACACTGCTCCAGCAAAAGCCCACCAATGAAGCTGAGACCTTTGTAAGGCCCAGAAACTGACTACCAATAATAGGTTTACAAGTAATATAGCCCAACTAATTGCCCAAGGATTTTGCATTTGTGCCAAAGCTAATTTGAGGATATCTTTAGCTTGACTAGGCTCTACTTCCATAACCTTACGCCAATAGGGAATCAATCCTGTTAAATAAAAATATATATCTGTGATCGCTGTGCCCAACAGAGAACCCAAATAAAAATAATTACCGATTTTGCCCCAGCCGCGAAATAAACACCAAACAGCAAAGGGAACTCCAATAGCTTCGACAGGAAGATGAATTAAAGGTTCCCAACGTAACCATCCCCAGTAAATAGAGCCAGCGAGCCAACTCCAACTAAAACCCAAGATGAGATCTCCCCAAAGGCGAGTTTGATCTTTTTGATATAACCAAATCCCCAAAATTATCCAAACTAGAGTGAAAGCTAAACTGAGCCAAGGAACTAACCTGACCATCGGGGCCTGAAAAAATACTGGTACAGAAACTAGGAAAGAAGCTGCGCCAAAGAATTGCCAGAATTTACGTCCTTGGGTTGGGGCTACGGGAATATTGAGAAGTGCATTTTGAGTTAGGGGAGAATATTTTGTCGAAGGGGAAGATGTCACAGGCTGAGGAATTGTTAAAGGTTTTTAATTTTTGTTACGTATCTTAACTTAATCTCAAAGTAGCACAGTTTCTGTCTTCATGATTTTTGTTTTGCTAAAGAAACTCTTAAGGCTAAAATCTCTAGATCAGCATAAGCTAGCATTACGCGATCGCGATTGCTCCGTAATGTTTCGTTACATTTATCTATTGTTATTTAAAATGATTACAATATCTCAAAAAAATCAGGAACGAAGACGAATGTTCTCATGTCAAAGCGACAAGACCTCAAGCCGTCTTGTCGCTTTGAATTACAGGGCTACCTCACACTTTTGTGGCAGCATAAAGTAAGGATTTGAGGACGGAATCATTCCACCCAGCTTGTTTGCGTAATCCTTTGATTGACTGTCGTTTTTTCTGAACAGTCCTCAGCATATTCAGAGCAAGATGTTTA
>JBCCYD010000505.1:0-4474 GCA_039190385.1 Cyanobacteria bacterium P01_F01_bin.143
ACTCAAGATTGTTGAAGAAATGATCCATTATGTTTGGGCTACCGATAAGTATAGAAATTCTCTCGAAATATATCGCGAGGCAATCACAAGGTCTCTGCAAAATATGCGATGGTGGATGGCACCAGGCCCCACACATGAAACAGTAATCGTTCCTTGGCAAGATTTTTTACAAAAAAATGGCGTTGAGTTTATGCTACAAGAAACTATCGAAAAAGCCACAGAAAAGGGGAATATCGTAGAATTACACCTGAAAAATAATGAGAAAAAACTGAAAACGCGAACTGTGATGCTAGCAACAACTAACGTTGATGCTGGATTGATTGCCAAGAATAGCTCTCTTAGTGGTCTAGAAAAATGTCACCAAATATCTCGAACATCAATGCATTCGGTGACAATTTATCTAACAGAAACACCCAATTTTTCCCAGCTTTGTTCCACCGAACTTAGCAAATTTGATAATCCGTGGAAAATTAGTACCCAACCCTATACCAGAGAAAATTGGTCACTATACAATTGGCAGGATGTTCCCGAGCAGGTGGATACCATACTTTCATGCATTTTCTCTTGTTCAGATCAACTAGGATTTTTAGATCGAGCTGCCAACCAATGCACTGAACCGCAATTAATTGATGAGATTATTGAGTTTCTCTCACATTATGAAGTAATCACAAAAGAACAGCTCTATCTATTACCCGATAATAAAAAGGGGATTATCGATAAAATGCTCAGGTTTGATCCTCACCCCAAATCTCTCGAAACGCTCATAGCAGTTCAAGCTAAGGAATATAGTTTTTTAGGCCAAACTAGCAATCCTATCCATCCATGGCTTTTTTTAGCAGGTACTTGGGTAGACAATCAATATGGATGTCACAGCTTTATGGAGGTTGCTTGCATTACTGGAGAAAATGCCGCGCACTCAGCCCAGGAATATCTAGAAAATCATAGTTAGTTTGTCCAAAGTTCTATGATTAGCGCGATCGCCTGGTGGACATTTAGTTTGGTTTGCTTTTAGTTTTCTCTCAAAGCCATAGTTTCTATTGGGGGGTTAACCCCCCAAGCCCCCAGCGACTGTCTAACACGTGAGTCGGAAAAGTTTAGTTATGGGTCTATTATTTCATTAGTGTCAAAGTTTTCGATTTGAAAAGCTTTACCTGATTAGTTCATATAATGCTTCATTGTCATCTGAATTTCGCGATCCAATTCAAATTCCGCGATCGCGAAGAAATATCCCGCTTTATATCAACTTTCTCTCAACAAATGGTATTTCGATGATATTTAGTACAGTGTTTTCATTGTCGGTTGTCGTCGTCTAGCCAGACAAATTATGGAAGTAGATTATCGAGTTGTTGATGGTACAGTTAACCTTACTGTACTCGCTACTTTGCTCAGTGAAGAAGGTTTAAAATAACTAGAAACTGGTCGAGCACAATTCTATGCTTTGATTATGTTCGGAGCTGTTTTAGGTTTCGTTTTAGTGTTTAGTTTTGCTTAATTTCGGTTAGTTTTTCTTCAATTAAAGCGATCGCTTTTCAGTTTGTAACAGGTTTTTATATAAATGTTTTCTATCATAGTAAGTCCTACTTAAGCACCGATAAGAAATTATTTTTTCCTAATGAATTTTCAATACTTTCAGGAAAAATTACACGAAATTAGATTTTTGTGTAATTCCCTTTTGAGAGACAGAATTATCCTAGGGCAATCAATGGTAATGGGCAAAGTAAGGCTTTAAGATTGGTCTAATTAATACGATTGTCTAATGGCTGCTTTAGTTCTGCTCTAAATATCGAATAGGTGCGTTTGATGAGCAATTGTTTATTCACGCTCTGTCTCTTTACTGGTTTTCGCACCTGGGAGACTCTGGATCTACAAAAGAGTGATACAGAGGTTAATTCAGTTACTTTTTGTGAGCCTATTATTCAGGGAAAGTTAAAAGCTTGGGCGATCTATATTCCTCTAGTTTTTTAGAGATACCTGAGTGATTATGATTTACCAATTAATTCTGCTCATCCCTATCTTTTTCTTAGTTGTGTGGAAAAAGCTTTATATCGGGTTATGGTAGATAGAATTCTCAAAGCTGTTTGTTAAAAAGCTTTTATTGGGGCAGTGATAATTCATAGTTTTAGCAGGGCTGCTTTAACTCTTATCTTATCTTCTTCCCTAACTTAGTTTTGAGCATCTTAGAAAAACTGGTATTGGCTTTGTGAGACATTTAATACAATAGATCATTTTAATAAACGCTTACACGATAGAATGAATAAAGTTTCTAAAAAACTTCATTCAGGATACTGAAAGATATGAGTGCTGAGGATGGGAAGCGCAATATAAATATTGGGAAAGGCAATTACAATGAGCTTATTCAGGGTCTTTACGTTGAAGGCGATTTTATTCTGACCATTAACCTTCCTCAGCAAAAATTAGGGTTTCCGCACAATGTCCCTAGAAGTAACACTGAGAAGTTTGTTGGAAGGCAAAATGACTTGGTTCGTCTTCACGAACAGCTACAAAATGAGGGGAACGCAACGATTGCCCATATTGAAGGGATGGGCGGAATTGGCAAAACTGAACTCGCGATCTTCCATTCCTTGATTAGCTTGAAACATAATCACTATCCTGGTGGTATTGGTTACGTTGTAGAGAAGAAAATATCGGTTTAAAAATAGTAGAATTTGCTCAAAATCATTTAGATCTAAGTCCACCAGAAGATTCAGAGCTACCAGCTAAAGTAACTTGGTGTTGGAAGCGTTGGAAAGAAGGAGACACCTTGATAGTTCTCGACGATGTCACTGACTACGACAGCATCAGACCTTATCTACCCCCACAATCATCTCAGTTTAAAATCTTAATCACCACAAGACTTAAATTAGAGTTAGCTAATCCTCTATATTTGGACGTTTTATCAGAGAAAGAAGCTTTAGAATTACTTTCTGAATTAGTTGATTCAGAAAAGGTTGAACAAGAATTAGCAATCGCCCAAGAACTTTGCCAACGTTTAGGTTATTTGCCCTTAGCTCTGCAATTAGTGGGGCGATATGTCAGAAAGCGTAGAATCTCCTTATTAGAAGAATTACGACGTTTAGAAGAGAAAGGATTAGCTCATCCTTCTACAAAACTTCCCAAGAAAAAATCTAATTGGGCTGTAGATATCGAACGTGGAGTAGCAGCAGCTTTTGAATTGAGTTGGTCAGAATTAACAGAACCTGCTCAAGAATTGGGTTGTTTGTTAAGTTTATATGCCTTAGCTCCGATTCCTTGGTCTCTTGTTGAGAGTAGCGCTGGGGAACAAGATCCAGAGGAATTAGAAGATTTTAGAATTGAGTTGGAAAATTTACACCTATTACAGGTTGGAGAGAATTATTCATTACATCAACTGATTCAAGATTTTTTTCGAGATAAGCAAGAAAGATTAGCTAATGCAGAAGAACAAAAAACTAATCTCTGTAATGCTGTAGCAGGAGTAGCTAGGAAAATTCCTGATGCTCTTACTTTAAAGGATGTGGATTACTTTGCTCCTTTTATTTCTCATATTTCTGAAACTGCAACCTTTCATAAAAATAGTTTAAGTGATCAAGATTTAATTGTCCCCTTTGCCAGCTTAGGAAGATTTTATGGTGGTCAAGGAGTTTATGAACAAGCCTTATCTTGGAAAAAACAGTCTTTATCCGTTGCTGAAGATCGTTTTGGAGAGTCACATCCCGATGTAGCTATTAGTCTCTATAACTTAGCATCACTCTACTATCAACAGGGAAAATATGAGGAAGCAGAATCTCTTTATTTGGAAGCCTTAGAACTAGAGAAAAAACTACTAGGAGAATCACATCCCGATGTAGCACTCAGTCTCAATAACCTCGCATTACTCTACAGTACGCAGGGAAGATATAAGGAAGCAGAATCTCTTTATTTGGAAGCCTTAGAAATTTATAGAAAACAACCAAGAGAATCACATTCTTCCGCAGCAAGCAGCCTTAATAATCTCGCATTACTCTACTATCAACAAGGAAAATATAAGGAAGCAGAACCTCTTTTAAAACCAATATTAGAACTAGAGAAAGAACGACTAGGAGAATCACATCTTTTGGTAGCAATCAGTCTCAATAACCTAGCGTATTCTTATAGTCAACAGGGAAAATATGAGGAAGCAGAATCTCTTTGTTTGGAAGTATTAGAACTAAGAAAAAAACTACTAGGAGAATCACATCCTGATGTAGCATTCAGTCTTCATAACCTTGCAGCAAGCTACCATGGGCAAGGAAAATATGAGGAAGCAGAACCTCTTTATTTACAAGCACTAGAACTAAGAAAAAAACTACTAGGAGAATCACATCCCGATGTAGCAAGCAACCTTGATAGCCTTGCAGTAAACTACTATGAACAAGGAAAAGAGGAGGAAGCAGAACCTCTTTATTTACAAGCACTAGAACATTGGTGACAACTTAAGCTGAAATAGCAGTTGTCAAGGGGATTTGAGAATTTGGCG
>JBCCYD010000506.1:0-4454 GCA_039190385.1 Cyanobacteria bacterium P01_F01_bin.143
GAAACGGCTACATCCTTCTTCCCATCTTTCTTTAGAGACTTATGGGTAAAGCATAGATGATCTGAGATTATAATTCTAGTTGTAGTTGTAGGTTGGGTAGAACGAAGTGAAACCCAACAGGCGTTGGTTTAGTCGGGTTACGCTGCCACTAACCCAACCTACGGAAAATCAATGGTTTCAGAACTATTGTCAGTCAACCAGGATGCCACCAGAGACAAGACATTGTAGACAAGATATTTTGCGATCGCGTAGTGCTAGCTTGCTGCTGATCGCTAAGATAGGAGATCAATGCATCATAATCATCTTTGATAAGACATGGAACCAATTTTAGTCATCGGCAAATTAGATCATCAAATCAAAAATATTACTCAATATCTTACTCAAAAGAATTATTCAGTTACCATTTTTACCCCAGAAAAACCGAAGCTAGATTTTTCTCTGCCTAAATTAGTGAATATTATAATCGGCAATATTAATAATTTTTCTAGTTTACAAACACAAATTTCAGAAGATACAAAATATATAATATATTTTGTCAGTCAATTATCACAATATGCTCAAGAAATTAGCCAGATAGCTAAATTATTTGCCAAGAATTTCATATCAAATACCGAAAAAATAATATTTGATTTTACTAATCCCAATCTTGATCTTAATGATATTTGGGGTGCTGTTGATGATGTGGTTATGGGGGGAGTTAGTCGCAGTAGTATTCGCTTAGAAAACCATCGAGCAATATTTTCTGGGATGGTTTCCACTGATAATAATGGTGGTTTTGCCTCAGTTCGTACTCGTAATTTAGCAATCCCTTTAAATTTATCCCAGTATGAAGGAATAGAGCTGAAAGTTTTGGGTGATGGTAAACGTTATAAATTTATTACTCGTTGTGAAGGTCAATGGGATGGTATCGCTTATTGCGCTTCTTTTAATACAGTTTGTAATGCTTCGACCATAATTCGCGTTCGGTTTTGCGATTTGATTCCTGTATTCCGCGCTAAAACGGTATCAGATGCGGGTGCTTTTGATTCTAGCCAAGTTTATGCCATGCAGTTAATGCTCAGTAAATTTGAATATGATGGGGAACTGAATCCTACTTTTGAGCCAGGAGTTTTTGGTTTAGAAGTTGAGTATATTAAGGCTTATGATATGCAAGAGCAACCTCAGTTGATTATTGTAAATTCTGAAAGTAATAGTGATAATATTGAAGTTCAGACTATAGAATCAATCTTGCAAAAAAGTAGTCTTCCAAATCACAATTATGCAATTGTTAATTCTCATTTGTTAATAGAAAAGCTAGACAATGAAAAATTCTGATTTCTGACTTCCGTATAGCGGCATTAGTAGAGCATTAACTTTGTTTTGAGGAATAAATTTTGGTAATTCTCTCCCTCAGCTCCTTTGCCCCTCTGCTTCCTCTGCTCCCTCTGCTCATTTCAATATTGACATAACTACTGGGAGTTATTTTCCTGTTCCATATAATTTAATAACCAATTGGCTGCTGTTGCCCGGCGGGTTTGTCTGGGGCCAAATTCTCCTAGTTTGTAACCTGAGAAGCCTAGTTTTTCTTTGAGTAATTGTTTATTTTCCTTGGGAATAGAACGAGTTAGCTTTACTGTGGGTGGACGATTGGCAATGAAATCTGGAGGTTCGGGATAGGCTTCGCTCCATTGGACTGCTACTTGGGAGTTGTCCCAACTATTGGTTGTTTCATCATAGCGATATCCTAGATAATGCCAAACTATTTGATTGACTGTTTGATCGTCAATTTCTTCTTTGATGATTGACCAGATAGTATCGTGATTAAGTGGTGGTAATGTTGCTGTCATTTTTTATTTTTCCGTGAGGCTTATGGCGATAATTCTTCATCAATTCAAAATCAATAATATCGCGATCGCAGTGGTTGATTCAAAAAAATCAATGGGCATTTACGCCGCAGAGATTATTGCCAACAGGATTATTCAAAAAAACAATATTGTCTTGGGCTTGTCTACGGGCAGTACACCAGTACCAGTATATGCTGAATTGATTTCCTATTATGTTGATAAGGTTATTTCTTTTAAGGATGTCCAGACTTTTAATTTAGACGAATACTATCCTATAGATCCATCCCACAATCAAAGTTACCAATATACGATGCAGAGAGATTTGTTTTCTCATATTGATATTCCTGCTAAAAACATTCATTTTCCTGATTGTTTTGCCGAATCTTCTGTTGAAGCAAGTTTGAATTATGAAAGATTGATCGCACAATCTGGAGGAATCGATTTACTGTTATGCGGAATTGGTCAAAATGCCCATATTGGGTTTAATGAACCGAATTCTCAAAGTGATTCTCGCACTAGATTGATTAAATTATCGGATGAAACTAGGAGAATTAATTCTCGGTTTTTTGAGACTATTGAAGAAGTACCAAAATATGCGATTACGATGGGTTTGGGAACGATCTTAGATTCAAGAGAGATTATATTATGTGCCTTTGGTGCGGCAAAAGCTGAGGCAATTTATCAGGCTCTACGAGAAAAACCGAATCCTAATGTTCCTGGTTCTTATTTGCAGAATCATCAAAATTGTCAGTTTATTTTAGATAAAGCTGCTGCGAGTAAAATATTATGAGCATTTTAAAAGATTAGGAAAAGTTTGGGGCTGCGATCGCAGTATTATTGTCTCGCTCGGTAAACAGTTGTTATAATGCTTATTATAATCATCTCTAGTATATAGCTTATGTATAAACTCAAGCTCACTACAGTCGGTTCCTCAACGGGAGTTGTGATTCCCAAAGAAATGCTCAAAAGTCTGAAATTAGACAAAGGAGATTCTCTTTATGCAGTAGAAACTCCTAATGGATATGTTGTTACTCCTTATGATCCAGAAGTGGAAGAACAGATTCAGAAAGGTCGTCAATTTATGAAACAATATCGGGAAACTTTTAAAGCATTAGCAGAATGAAACATCCTGTTTGGATAGATCCTGTTGCCTTACGTTTACTTCATAGCGAAAGTCTTGCCGAACATGGTGGATTGACAGGGATGAGAGATGAAGGATTACTGATGTCTGCTTTAGCCCGACCACAAAATCTTTTTGCCTATGAAAAGATTACGAGCATTCCTAGGTTAGCAGCGGCTTATGCTTATGGGATTGCGCGAAATCATCCTTTTGCAGATGGTAATAAACGTGCTGCTTTTCTTTCTATTGGTTTATTTTTAGCTTTAAATGATCGTCAGCTTCAAGTGCAGCCTGTAGAAGCAGTGAATACGATGCTTGCTTTGGCCGCTGGTAATTTAGACGAAGCTGAGCTTACTGTTTGGATTGAGAAATATACTTCAAAAGGCTAAAAATGAGGCGAATTTATGAAAAATATTCCTATTGATCAACTAGAAAAGAAAATTGAGGCTGGAGAAGAAGTTATTGACACTTATTTTGATGCCGCAACAACACGTATTGGTACACCGCATCAAGTAATTGCTAGAAGAAAAGATATCGTAACTACTAATCTGAATTTTCCTAGTCCAATGCTCAATGAATTAGATGAGATAGCAAAGGAACTCAATATTAGTCGTGAAGCTGTAATTAAAATGATGTTGAGAAGAGCTTTAGATGAGCATTATATGGCTAAAAATAAACTTAAATATTAGAACCGCAATTTACTAATAAGCTCACTAAACTGACGAACCTATCCCACTAATCAATTTTTCAATTCGTAATTGATAAAGATTGAATAATTTTCTCTGCTTGCTTTTCAAACTTCTTAAACTTATTTGCTTCTGCTGTATAAGTAACAATATAAACTTTTTTATTTTTGAGTGCCCAAACTTGTACGCTTTTTTTCCCATCTTTACTTTTATAAATTACTTTTCTGCCTTCTCGATTTGCTAAGGTACTTTTCTTTGGTGTCTCAATAATTAAATTGAAACTTTTGATTTCTATAACTGCGTCCTCTGTATACTCGATAAGTGATAGAGGAGTATGAAGTTCTTCAATAGAGAATTTTACTTGTTCTTGGAAGTTATCTTCTGCATTTTCTTGAGGAGAAATAACTCTTATTCCAGGGTAAGGAAAACCATCTTCTTCTAAAATTCTCCATTTTTTGGGATGTTCTACTTTATATTCAGAATTTTTATAGGTTACATATTCTTCCGATATGAAAAATCTTGACGCTAGAAAAAAGACACTAATACCTGCTAATACTGTTACTAAACCTAATGTTTTCCAATTAGATATCTGATTATTACTTTTGTTAACTACGATTATCGCATTATCTTTTATCTCATAGTGATTTCCTTCTACGTAATCATGACCAATTTTTTCATTATAATTACCACTGTTAATGTTAATCTCGCCTTGCTCATTCCCCATCATTTTTTTATCCCATCCCTAAATTTATAGCTTCAGCCTTGTAACACTTTATTAAGAAAAGGTTTTAGGTTTTAGTCGTGGCTTAATTAATTTTACTGAAA
>JBCCYD010000507.1:0-4448 GCA_039190385.1 Cyanobacteria bacterium P01_F01_bin.143
GCTCAATTTACTAGGGATTTGGAATCAAAACTCACAAACAACTTTTCTGAATAGATTACTACCAAAGAAGGCGAGAGTAAAAAATAAGCAGCAAAAATTTTGTTTATCAATAATTACGCAATTTTATCCCCCAGACTATGCAGCAACGGGTCAATTAATTCAGGAATTAGCAACTCAATTAGGAGATGAAAATATTCGAGTTAGTGTATTTACCGGACAACCTAGTTATGCTTTTAGTAAACGTAGAGCCCCAAGAATAGAAGAACAACAGCGAGTAAAAGTTAAGCGAACTCGTGCGGCCCAATTGTTATCGAAAAAGATTATGGGCAAAGCTTTAAATGGAATTATTTTCAGTATTCGAGCGGCTCTACATATAATCAGGCATCGCAAGAAACATGATGTTTTGCTTTTGACAACTGCACCACCATTTCTGTTTACTGTGGGGTATTTGGCTAATTTATTATTTGATATTCCTTATGTTTGTTTGGTTTATGATTTATATCCCGATGTGGTAACCGAATTTGGCTTGATTTCTCGCCAAAATGCGATCGCGAAACTATGGGATTGGTGTAATGATCGCATTTGGTCTCGGGCCAAAGGAATTATCGTACTAAGCGACACGATGAAGGATCGCATTGTGAGAAAACATCCGCGAGCGAACTCGAAAATAGCGGTAATTCATAATTGGGCCAATGCCGATTGGATTAAACCGATCGCCAAGTCACAAAATTGGTTTGCCTCTGAACATGGGACAGATCATAAATTTACCGTGCTTTATTCCGGGAATTTGGGACGTTGTCACGATTCAGACACGATATTAGGCGCTATTCGCTTACTCAAAGATGATGATGTGCGATTTGTGTTTATTGGGGCGGGAGCCAAACATGAATTCTGTCGCCAGAAAATTCAAGAATGGGGTTTGCTCAATTGTAGTTTTTTACCCTATCAAGATCGTTCATACCTTCCCTATTCCCTGACCGCCTGTGATTTGGCTTTGGTGACTATTGCTCCGGGCATGGAAGGAGTTGTGGTGCCCAGTAAGCTCTATGGAGTTATGGCCGCAGGGAGAGCGATCGCGGCGATTTGCGAACCCCATTCCTATTTACGTAGATTAATTGATGATGCCAGTTGTGGGGCCTATTTTGACAATAATGACAGTGAAGGTTTAGCTGAATTTATTCGTTTTCTCGCCAAGGATACTCAAACTTCTCGGAAAATGGGTCAGGCTGGACGCAAATATCTAGAAGAGAATTTTACTCCTCAAATTATTGCTCAGCAATATCAAGAGGTTTTAGATCCCCAGAATCAGTCAACAACTGTGAGATGGTAATTTATCTATTGAGTTAAATGCCAAATAGCTGAAAACTGTCAACAAGCGATCGCACTAAGTATTTTGGCTCAAAATCTGGAAATATGGACAAAAAAATTAATTATCCTGAGATTTTATCCCGTTAAAGGTAGAATTATCCCAAATATGTAATTTGGTCTAGGATCAAATGTCTTTATGAGAGCCTTATTAATATATCCTCAATTTCCTAAAAGTTTTTGGTCCTTTGAAAAAACTCTGGCTTTAGTAGACCGCAAAGCTTTGCTACCACCATTGGGATTAATTACTGTAGCTGCAATTTTCCCCAAAGAATGGGAATATAAACTAGTTGATCGCAATGTTCGATCAGTAACAGAAGCTGAGTGGGAATGGGCAGAGCTGGTAATCATCTCGGGAATGATCGTCCAAAAAACCGATATGCTTGTGGCGATCGCCGAAGCCCATGACCGTAAACTTCCTGTCGCAGTTGGTGGGCCTTACGCAACATCTTTGCCCGATGAGGTAGCAGCAGCCGATTATTTGATTTTGGATGAAGGGGAAGTAACGATCCCCCTTTTTATTGAAGCTTTTAACCAAGGAGTCAAGCAGGGCACATTCCGCAGCGCCGAAAAGGCGGCAGTCACAGAAACTCCGATTCCTCGCTACGATCTATTAGAGTTTGATGCCTATGACAATATGTCAATCCAATTTTCCCGCGGTTGTCCTTTCCAATGTGAATTTTGCGATATCATCGTTCTTTATGGTCGCAAGCCTCGAACCAAAGAACCGAAACAAGTCTTAGCCGAATTAGAATTTATCTATGACTTGGGCTGGCGAGGCGGAGTTTTCATGGTGGATGATAACTTCATTGGCAACAAACGTAATGTCAAACTTCTGCTCAAAGAATTGAAAGTTTGGATGAAGGAAAAAGATTATCCTTTCAGTTTTGATACCGAAGCTTCCGTTGATTTGGCAAAAGATTCTGAATTGATGGAATTGATGGTAGATTGCAGCTTTAAAAAAGTCTTCTTGGGCATTGAAACCCCGGATGAAGCGAGTTTGGCTTTAACGCAAAAATATCAAAATACTCGCGATCCTCTAACTGAATCAGTGGATAAAATCACCAGAACAGGATTGCAAGTGATGGCAGGTTTTATCATTGGTTTTGATAATGAAAAATCGGGAGCTGGCGATCGCATTGTCAAGTTTGTCCAACAGACTGGCATCCCCATGGCAATGTTCAGCATGTTACAAGCCTTGCCCAATACAGCGTTATGGCATCGTCTAGAGAAAGAAGGCAGATTATTAAATCAAGGAGCCAATATTAACCAAACTACCTTGATGAATTTTGTGCCGACTCGACCCATTGAAGAGATTGCCCGAGAATATGTCAATGGATTTTGGCAATTATATGATCCAGGAGAATTTCTTGATCGCACCTATCGCTATTATCTCAAATTAGGAGTTCCTAAACATTCTGGTAAGCGCGGTATCGATTTGAAAACGATTAAAGCATTGCTAACTATTTGTTGGCGACAGGGAATTGTCCGTTCTACTCGTTGGAAATTTTGGTACAACATCATTAGAATTTATCTACGGAGTCCTAAATTAGTGCCTCTGTACTTTGTCTCCTGTGCCAATATTGAGCATTTCACCGAATATCGAGAAATTGTTCGCGATAAGATTAATGCGCAACTTGCTGCTTATTTAGCAACTAAAAAAGAACAAGAAGAAGAGGTAGCGGTTAGCGCATAGATGGTAGAGCGACAGCAGAGTGACGTGATTGTCATTGGTGGTGGGGCAGCAGGGTTTTTCGGTGCGATCGCCTGTGCTAATAAGAATTCTTTGGCAAGGGTCACTATCCTAGAAGCTGGCAGTCAACCTTTAACAAAGGTACGAATCTCTGGTGGCGGTCGCTGTAATGTAACCCATCATTGTTTTGATCCGGCTAAGTTAGTCCAAAATTATCCCCGGGGCGGTAAAGCTTTACGCGGTGCTTTTAGTCGCTTTCAGCCCCAAGATACGGTCAACTGGTTTGAATCTCGCGGAGTTAAGTTAAAAACTGAGGCCGATGGGCGGATGTTTCCCATTACTGATGATTCGGCAACGATTGTTAATTGTTTACTTCAAGCTGCTGAGCAAGCAGGGGTAAGTTTACGAACTAAAACAGTTGTTAAATCTGTTAAGCGCGATCGCGATCTCGGATGGCAAGTTATTTTAAAAAATGGCGAAACTTTGCAATGTAATTCGGTTTTAATTGCCACGGGTAGTAATCCGTCTGGTTATCGTTGGGCAAAACAATTAGGACATAATATTGAATCGCCTGTACCTTCCTTATTTACTTTTGGCATTAAAGATCCGAGGTTACAAGGCTTAGCTGGTGTGACTGTTGCCAATACGAAAGTTCGTTTATTAAATACTGGGAAAATTAAACTCGAACAAACAGGGCCTTTGTTAGTTACCCATTGGGGTCTGAGTGCTCCGGCAATTCTCAAGTTATCGGCTTGGGGCGCCAGGGTTTTGTATGAGCATAAATATAATTTGCCTTTAAAAATTAATTTATTACCGCAATATAATCAAGAAACCCTGAAGCAGGAATTAAATAAGATCAAATCTTCAATGGCGAAGAAAAAAGTAATTAATTATTGTCCTTTGGCGATTCCTAAAAGATTTTGGCAAAATTTAGTGAATTATCTCGGTATTAAATCAGAAAAAGTTTGGGCAGAATTAAGTAAAAAGGAAATCAATAAGTTAGTTTTGGAATTGTTACAGGGGAAATATCAAATTACTAGTAAAGGAGTTTTCAAAGAAGAATTTGTAACTTGTGGTGGGATTAAGCTAAAAGAGATTAATTTTAAGACAATGGAAAGTAAAATTTGTCCTGGTATTTATTTTGCTGGAGAAGTTTTAGATATAGATGGAGTGACCGGGGGGTTTAATTTCCAGAGTGCTTGGACAACAGGATGGTTAGCAGGAAATGCAATTTTGAATTAGTAGCTAATAACCTACATTTCGCAGGTAGAGGAATAGAGGTAAGGTATTTTATGAAGAGTTTAGAATAATCTACTTTGGATATCCAAGTTAAAAATATAGATCACTTAGGAATAGTAGCAGGAATCGTTGACCAAATTGGATTAGTTGA
>JBCCYD010000508.1:0-4436 GCA_039190385.1 Cyanobacteria bacterium P01_F01_bin.143
AATCTATCCGAAAACCGCGTGTTCGACTGATCATTGCTCCGTTCCCTGACCGACAAAAGAATCAAGAGGATTTCTTCTTTTCGCCAAATTCTCAAATCCCCTTGACAACTGCTATTTCAGCTTAAGTTGTCACCAATGGACTTACCAGAGGTTAAAACCGCAGTTATTAAATTTAGAGCTGAATTTCAGGCAATTTCCGATCAAGTAGAAATGTTAGCAACCTACAAGGATTTGCACGATTTGTTACATAATCTGGAGTTCAAATGTTATCAGGGTATTCTCAGAGAGGCAAGACATTTTCCTGATGACTATACCTGTCTGAGTATCCTCGAATCCTATGGGCAAAACCTAGAAGATATTATTGCTGATGTTGAAGGGATAATGACACAGAACAATCCTGCATCTGAGGGCATTACTTGGCATAAAGATCTCAGGCAGGCTTGCGGCTTTTTACAAACAGCTCTGGAGGAAGAAGATAAAAGCCAACTGAAAAAAGCAATTTGGTTTATTAATCGGATTATTGCTAGTCAGCCTTCACAAGTTAATACCGCTTTGGTTTCTACAGCAAAGGTTTTACTTCTTCCTACTTTAGTTGAGGGAATGAAGAGTATTTGGAACATTGTTGCCAAATCAGAATTAGAACCAGCACAGTTAGATCAATTCCAAGAAAGCGTTATTTCTTTAACGAAATTGGATGATGATTTAAAACTATTGGTTACAACTCACGACAGTTGGCAAAAAATAGATTCTCAATTACGTTATATCGAAACCATTACGGCTAATAGTTCAGATTTGTTTGAATTGGAAATGTCTTGGCCAGGGTTAAATGCTGAAGTAATAGCACAATGCCAAAATAGTCAAGAAAATTGGGCGATTTCTCTACAAAAGGAAGCAACTCGTCTTGATGAAGCTCTGAATGGTCAAAATACCTCTAAAGTAAAACAATATTTTGGTAGTTATCGTAATCGAGCTAGTCAAGGTTTTTATAAAATTGATCAGGAGTTACGAACCTTCTGTGGCAATCTACGAGATGTGGGTAATCCCTTAGCTTATTTATTGAGGATGTTGGCATGAGTAATAGTGTAAATCTATCAGAAGATAAAACTCAGAGCTATTATCCTTCTTTAGCTAGTTTTAGGGAAGCTCATCGAGAATTATTGCTGCGTCATCGTCAAACGGCGTTTGGATCGGAATTGGCCGATAATATTGCTACTTTTATAATTCAAGGTACGGCGACAGGAGTGTTGTTGGATGAGGAAGAGGATCGATGGGTAGCCCAGGGAATTTTAGATTATTGGTTATCGGTTCTATACAGCGAAAATATTAATCCTCCCGATGCTAGCTTAGCGGAATTTGATATTAAGCTTGCCCCCGAATTACCCGATGAAGATTGTCCTTATCTGGGCTTAGAAGCTTTTCTGGAAAAGGATCGGCAACTCTTTTTTGGTCGTAGTCGGTTACTCAAGCAACTTTTAGAGAAAATTAAAAAAAGCAATTTATTAACAGTTGTTGGTTCTTCTGGTAGCGGGAAATCATCGGCGGTGCGCGGTGGCTTATTACCGAGTTTAAAAGCTAATGCCTTAGAAAATAGTAGTAGTTGGCATTACTATAAACCCCTAGTTCCAGGGAGTGATCCGCTTTGTGCCTTGGCAAAAACTATTTGTCCTGAAAATCTGGAGCGAGAACAATGGTGTGCCGAACAAGTTGCTGCCTTTCTCGAAAATACTCAACATTTAGCTCAATTAGTTAGTGATAACCATCAACAACCTGTGGTACTCGTAATTGATCAATTTGAAGAGGTTTTTAGTCTTTGTGATGATGGTAAACGTCAAGCTTTTATTGCTAATCTTTTAGGATTAATCCAGTTACCAGAGCGTAAACATCGGGTTATCATTACCATGCGCTCCGACTTTGAAAGTAATGTTGCTAAATTTGCCAAGTTTCAAGAGGCTTTTGAGCAAGCTCAGGTCAGAGTTTTGGGTTTAAATGCCAATGAATTGCGAGACGCGATCGAAAAACCAGCCGATCAAGTTGGGTTAAAGTTTGAGTCAGATTTAGTTGATAGTTTGATTGGAGATGTTTTAGGACAGGAAGCGGCTTTACCTTTATTGCAATTTACTCTGCTAAAACTTTGGGATAATCGGGAACGCAATCGGGTTACTTGGGCAAGTTATCAGAAATTAGGTGGAGGCAAAGAAGCTTTATCTCGCAGTGCCGATGAATTTTATCAACAACTTATTCCTGAAGATCAAAATGCTACGAGAAGAATTTTGTTGCAGTTGGTGAATTTCAATGAAGAAAGTTTGGAAGTGACCAGTAAGCGGATTCCTCAGCAAAATTTGTTTTTATCGGGAGAAGCCGGGGATCGTATTCAACGGGTTATTGATAAGCTCCATGCAGCTAGGTTAGTCAAAATAGCCCTAGGAGATAGTCTACAAGATGGTCAAATAGAAGTAGCCCATGAAGCGTTGATTCGTAATTGGGGAACTTTAGTTGATTGGATTGATGATGAACGGGAAAATAAACGGCAAAGGTTGCGACTGGAGTCGAAGGCAAAAGAATGGCAAAGCAGAGGGAAAACAAAAGATGCTCTTTTGAGGGGAAGTCTGCTAGAAGATGCTATGAAATATAGCAATCTTGATCTTAATGATCTAGAAAAAGAATTTATTAAAAGAAGTATTCGTTCACAGAATAAGACTAAAAATTTGCTGCTTGCTATTTCCACCTTAGTGACACTTGCTCTTTCAATTTTATCTATATGGGCCGTGCATGCTCGAATAATAGCTACTCAAAAAGCGGTAGAAGCGAATATAGCTCGTAAAGAACTGGAGATAGCTTTTCAGCAAGAGGAGGAAGCTCGTGAACAAGCTTTGGAAGCTCGTAAAGAACTGGAGATAGCTCTTCAGCAAGAGGAGGAAGCTCGTAAACAACTGTCGCAAGCTATTGAAGAAATTAAAATTGCACAGCAAGAAGTGCAACTAGCCCAACAAGCCGAAGCTGAGCAACGAGCTCTTGCTAAGGAAGCTCAAATCAAAGCTATTGAAGAATTAGAAACTGCACAGCAAGAAGCGAAACTAGCCCAACAAGCCGAAGCTGAGCAACGAGCTCTTGCTGAGAAAATTCAAAAAGAAAACCAGGAACTTAGAAGGCAATTGTATCAGCTTCTTAATTAACAGTAATTTTTCAAGATAGTCCTTTTAGTATTGAAATTTTGTGCAAAATTCGTAGAAAATAGTTTAACTCTTGGAGATAGATGGGTACTTAAAGTCTATATTTTCGTTAGAATTTTGCTAATTCTCTTAACCGACAAAATAAAAATTCAAAATATAAAAGTTGCGATCGCTTGAAGCTCGAAAATACGCGATCGCTTTTAGAGGAAATTTGCTGAGCTGAGAAAATGTGATCGCTATTTATTTATCAAAGTTGATTAAATTCTTCCTGAATCATCGCAAAAACATTCTTCAATTCTATCCTTGCTGCTTCTGAAGTTTCTCCCCAAGCGTGACAGCCTTCAATTGCAGGAATATAAGCGACAAAAGTACCATTATCATCAGGACGAATAACGATTGTGTAATCTTGTAAAAACTTCATTGATTAGTTTATTTACTGTAGAGATTTTATCCCCATTATAAAATGTGATTGCTTTTAGAGGGAATTTGTTGAACTGAGAAAGTGCGATCGCGATTATTTATGCTCTAATAATTCCAATGATTAAGAGCAATAAACTTATTTGCCGATCAAAAATTTTTAACAGAATGATTAACCGAATCAAACTCGTATCGCTCTTGAAAATCTGTTTCACCGTAAATATTAAAAGTAATAGCCGGTTCTTCTCCTAATGGTTCAACGCTATGGATCGCATCAGGCATTAAACCAACGATATCTCCAGGAATAAAAGTATATTCATCTATTAATTTTATTTTATGAGGATGTTCCGCATCAGGAGAGCGTTGCCAAAATCTATTTTTTTCCTGCCCATCCATTATCGCTACAATTCCCCAAGTCGCATGATTATGAATTGGCGAAACATTTCCTGGCAACCAAGTCACCGTTTGAATGGTGATCGGATAATCTACTTCTTTATAAAGAGTTTTAACTGACCAACCAGTTTCAGGATTTGGTTCACGATATTCCATCTGTAGCCAATAGGAACTCATGAGTAACTTTCTGACAAGGGGAAAAATTGCTTTCAGGCGATCGCGATCGTCAGAGATCGTAAGTAAAACATCCTCTAGATCAGTTAAAAAACGATACAAACGATAGGGCTGTTCAGTTATTTCTGGTTCCAAAGTTTCATAGGTTTCGCGGGAACTATTATTATCAATAATCCAATTACTATATTCTTCTCTCATTCTAATTCGCCTGCGGAGCCGTGCCGGGCTTGATGATCGGCCTTACGCTAATGGCGACGGTTTACTGCTTTGCAAAGATGCGGA
>JBCCYD010000509.1:0-4434 GCA_039190385.1 Cyanobacteria bacterium P01_F01_bin.143
ATAAATTCAAGAGAAGACAATCTGTGCGAAAAAAGGCAACTTCTTTAGAAAGAATGTTAATAGAAACAAGAAAAAGAATCAAGCAATATTCCAATGAGTAACGAAATATATGCTAAATAGAGATCAACAAAAGTTACTAGAAAATATTTCTACGGGAAGAGATTTAACTACTGGTGACATCAATCAAAAAAGTAACACTTTCATCAACTTGATCCTTTCAAGTAAAGAATCAATATATTCTGATAAAGAAGCTTTAATATCAACTTTATCATCCATTCTTGCTCAAATAAATCCAGAAACTATTCAAAAGGCTTATGAAAATTCTCTACCTCCAGATGCTGAGTTATGGTATTCTAAGCCAGATAATATTGAATCAATTTTGAGCAAACTTGATGAATTCCGCAGATTGGTGGAATTTTTTGCAGAACTAAACCAAGATGACGATATTTCAGAAGAGCTTCGAGATAAATTAAAACATTATGCAGAGAAGTTACTGTCAAAAAAGTCTCAAGAAGACAAGATAGATAAGCCTCCTAATAATTGTCCCCAGCAATTAGAATCTTTTGTCCTGTTTACTCTCAATCCCACTGAGAACAAAGATAAATTCTTGCTCAATGCTTGGCTAATTAAAGATAATTCTGTAGAAGGTATTGCCAAGTACAAATCTCTTCTTAGCGATAATGAAACACAATCAGGTATCGTCTGTAAACTTAGTGAAATTCAAAGCAAAATCGATATTTTTATTGAAGGAGCTCTTAACGCTTTAAGTGGTAAACAATATAATTTGATTTTAGAATTCTTTCTTCCCAGTCACTTAATGTTGACTGAAGTAGATCATTGGCAAATCAAAGATTGGGACAATCAACTGCTAACTTTGGGAACAAGGTACCCTGTGAGGATGCGATCGCTTGAACGACAAGCTAAACGCTATTTAAATTATAGAGGGAATCAATGGTTCAATCATTGGAATAAAGTTAATACAGTTTTAAATGAGGAATCTGTATTTGTTAATTTCGAGCATTTGCCAGCAATGGATAAGTTTAACGGGAAGTCTTTGGAATTTAATTTAAGAGACAAAATCGGACTTAAAGTAACCTGTCCGCCATCAATATCTAAGTTACAGGAATTATTTAGAGCAATAATGACGGCTGCCACGCCGATAGCTATCTGGACACGACGGGATTTAAATGATTGCGGGTGTGTATCGGCGATCGATGATTTTTTGAGTGATAAACTCCTGTGTAACTTGTGTGAATCAGTTAGAGAAATTAGAGAAGAAGCAGATGCTAATCCTAAAGAACATTTTGGCTCTCATTTGTCTATTCTTTGGGAAGATCCCTCTCGCTTAAATCCTGATGTCATGGTCGAATTAACGCCACCCGAAATGTAAACCGAGGTTAAATTTACAACATGAATGACTGGAAAATTTTTCAAGGAAATAGTGAACCTCACGATCACATTAGTGAACTTCCCGATCCTCCGAGTTGGCGCAAGTTTATCAGTAAAGAAGAGGATCTGGAGATATTAGAGGAAACAGAAAAAAGGTGGCAAGCATTTTGCGATCGCCTTGCAGAAGAACCTGAGGAAACAAGAGATCAGCAGCGGGGCAGAAATTTTCACATTCATACGGATGAACAACAAGCTAGAAACGACGTTATCAATTTGGTTAATGCAGCACTTTATTTAAGAAGACCTCTATTAGTAACAGGAAAACCAGGTACAGGAAAAACTTCTTTGGGTTATGCAGTAGCTTATGAATTAAAACTCGGGTCGGTTTTACTATGGCCGATTACTGCGCGTTCGACTTTGCAAGATGGACTTTATCGCTATGATGCGATCGCAAGATTACAAGATGTGCAAATCAAGAAGACAGATAAAGATATTGGTCGCTATATTCAACTAGGGGCGTTAGGAACCGCTCTTTTGCCTTCTCGTCGTCCTCGTGTGCTGATAATTGACGAAATTGATAAGAGTGATATTAATTTGCCCAATGATTTGCTTAATTTGTTTGAAGAAGGAAAGTTTGAAATTCCTGAATTAGCTCGGATTGCGAAAGAAAACGAAGAAGTAGAAGTCCGCACCTATGATGGTTTCGATGTTCCCATTAGAGAAGGCAAAATCTCCTGTTATAATTTCCCACTGATTATTTTGACTAATAATGGGGAACGCGATTTTCCGCCACCTTTTCTTCGGCGTTGTTTGCGCTTAAATATGCCTTACGATCCTGATACTAAAGCATTAAAAGAAATAGTTAAAGCTCATTTAGGGAGTGATATTTTAACCAAGAATGAGACTAAAATCGAAAAATTGATCACTAAATTTATTGAACTGCGAGATGGCGGTGATATTGCTACAGATCAATTACTCAATGCAGTTTATATTGTGACTCGTGATCTAAATCCAGACGAAGCCGATGAAAAAGAATTAACAGATTTATTGATGAAATATTTAACCAGTGCTGAAGATTAATGATTGACCATTTAATTGCTGCCTTAAACAAAGAAGTAGATTTATCCGCAGAAGAGATTGCTGATACTCTTTGGCTAGCAATACACATGGAAAAATCAGTTACTGTTGTTGATTCTGCGAGTCGAACATCTCAAGAATCAAAGCTTGATTCTGAAACTACTGAAGATCAGTCTAATCAAAGATCAGAGCAAGAAATATCCAATAATTCAGAACCCAAAACTTTAAAATCGCAACCAGAATCGACAGAAGAAGCACAAGACGAATCTAAAGAAGAACCACAAGAAGAAAAGAAAGCAGGACTCTACAATAAAAAACCAGACAGATCCCAGAAATCTTTAGAAATCCCGTTCAAAGTTCCTGATGCTCCCTCGCTGCGAGAGCAATTAGATTTAGCCAGAGCTTTAAGACCATTAATGCGTCGTATTCCCTCTGGATCGACCTTAGTTTTAGATGAAGCAGCGACAACTCAAAGAATTGCCGATGAAGGGATTTGGCTACCTATACTAAGACCAACCCTTGAACCTTGGTTAGACCTGGAATTGGTCATCGATGAAGGAATCTCCATGCAGATTTGGAGACATACCATCAAGGAATTAGAGCGATTACTCAAAAACTATGGTATTTTCCGCGATGTACGAGTTTGGGGACTCATTAGTAACGAGCAAAATAAGATTCAGATTCGCAGGGGAATTGGTGCAACTGCTAAAAATCAACCTGCTCGCAGTGCAGCAGAATTAATCGATTCTAGTGGTCGTCGTTTAATATTGGTAGTCAGTGATTGTGTTTCTGATCTTTGGCGTAATGGTGATGTTAACTCGGCATTAAAAACCTGGTCGAATAATGTGCCAACCGCTATTATCCAGATGCTTCCCAAATGGCTTTGGGCTAGAACAGCTTTGGGATGGGCTACAGAAGTAAGATTTCAGGGATTAGCTCCGGCAGTTTCCAATCGGCAATTAATAGCGAATACGGTTTCACTGTGGAGTGAAATTGATGAAGCAACAGGGATTAAGGTTCCTGTGTTTACTTTAGAACGCGATCGTGTCGCTAATTGGGCGCAAATGCTTGTAGGGAAGGGCAGTATTCAGTCATCAGGTTATGTTTTTAAGCCAGAAGCTAGGAATTTAGAGCGAAATAAGTCATTCTTGAATTTTTCTCAAGGTGAACTAACAGCAGAACAGCGTGTGCAAGCTTTTCGAGTTACAGCTTCCCCAATGGCGCGAAAATTAGCAGGGTTATTGTCTTCTGCTCCTGTAATTAGTTTGCCAGTGGTTCGGTTGATTCGGGAAACAATATTACAGGATTCTCAACAAGTTCATGTAGCTGAGGTGTTTTTAGGAGGATTGTTAAAACCTTTATCAGAAATTGAGGTATATACGGCTCCTGATTATGTTCAGTATGGCTTTATTGATGGAGTGCGAGAGTTATTGATTGATTCTGTTCCTTCAAGTTATGTGTTGAATGTTGTTGAGGAAGTATCGAAGTTTGTTGCTAAAAAAGTTGGTTTATCTTTAGCAGATTTTTCTGCTGTTTTGAGGAATCCTGATCAAATATCTGATAGGAAGGTTGTTGAGCAAGTTCAACCTTTTGCAATGGTTACTGCTCAAATTTTGAGAAGTTTAGGTGGTGAATATGTGAAAGTTGCTGAAAAATTGGAGCCTAGCTCAGAATTTAATCCAAATCAAATAAGCAAGATTGACTTTGGAAATCATCACACATCAAGTATTAAAAAGACAACAATAACTTCCAAAAAAGTTTGTTTAATAGGAGATTTTGGCGTCGGAAAAACAAGCTTAATTAGCCGCTTTGTTGAAGGCAGATTCAGCGAAAAATATTTGACAACAGTAGGGGTTCAACTATCTCGTAAGTCAGTCTATCTAGAATCTTTATCGAAAAAGATGGAATTAATTATCTGGGATATTCAAGGTCATAATAAATTTGATGCTATAATCCCTAGTTATCTTC
>JBCCYD010000510.1:0-4399 GCA_039190385.1 Cyanobacteria bacterium P01_F01_bin.143
AATACGGCTATCTTAATGATGCTGGAGAAGCTAACTCCACTCAAACTTTCAAAGACAAATGTCTTCGTGATGTAAAACATTACCTACGTCTAATCAACTATTCTTTGGTAGTTGGTGGAACTGGTCCTCTTGACGAATGGGGAATTGCTGGACAACGCGAAGTATATCGTGCATTAGGTCTTCCAACTGCTCCCTACGTAGAAGCTCTAACTTATGCTCGTAACCGTGGTTGTGCACCTCGTGACCTTTCTGCTCAAGCTCTTCTTGAGTACAATGCTCTTCTTGACTATGTTATCAACTCTCTTTCCTAGTGTTAGGAAGGTTTGACCTACCGCAGGAATTGATAATACATTATCTTTGAGTTAATGAAAACTCTTGGTCTGTTGCTTGGACTATAATCGGTTTGAGTATCAGCACAGGAGTTTTCGTTGTTTTATGCCAACATATAAAAATTAATTATGGTATTAGATCCTTTATTTGAACAGCTTAAAAATCCTAATCCTAATTTACGTCAAAGAGCGCGAGCGGAAATTGTCATGCGACGGGATGCCAATACAATTCCTCGTTTAATGGCTAATCTTGAACAAGAAGATATGACATATCGCCGAGCTTCCGTCAAAACCCTTGGTTTGATTGGAGTTGATTCGGTTCCATCTTTGGTAGATTCTTTGATCAACGGCAAAAATCCCACAATTCGAGCTAGTTGTGCCAAGGCATTAGCTCAAGTAGCAGTCAATCACAAAGAAGTGACTTTTCCTCAAGAAGGAATTGATGCCTTAGAATCTGGAATGAACGATCCTGATCCCGTTGTTCATCTTTCTTCTGTAATGGCATTGGGAGCAGTAGGGGTTCCTGCTGTAGATCCTTTAATTAAGACATTAGAATCAACAGATAATTTAGCTGTGGGAGTGGCGATTATTAATGCTTTAGGTGGGCTGAATGATGAAAGAGTACCTCAAGTATTAACCAAATTATCTAATGATGAATCAGCAGATCCTTATATTAAAGAATCTGCAACGAGTGCTTTATCTCGGTTAGAAATGGTGATGAAATATGCATCAGTCAACGAAGAGAGAGCCAATAAAAATCAATAGACCCTGATGGGGAAGTAATGAGTCCTGTCTTCGCAGGATCGAGATAATAAGTAATGAGTTAATTCCCCTTTTTTTTCCTACCAATCATCATCATCAGTTTCTGGTTGTTGTTCTAATTGGGAGATTGCCAATTTGATGATCTTTTCGATATGGGAATTTTTTTCCTGATTAAGAGCAGCTTGTAGGGGTTCTAATGAGTTGCGATCGCCTATTTTCATCAATGATAAGGCCGCCATTTTACGGTTTTCCGCTTCAGAATCACTTAATAAGACAACTAAATGGGGGGTAGCTGGTTGATATTTAAGATTACCTAAAACTGCGGCAGCTTCACTACGAACATTTTGTGAGGGATCTTGAAGCGCTTTTATAATTGACTGAAAGCCACGCTCTTCGGGATATTCTTCGACAATTTTCGCGATCGCGGCAACTACGGCCGATCTAACTTCAGGAACCTCTGAGGTTAATGCTTCATATAATGGCTCTTTGGCCTTGGCTCCAATAAATGATAATGCCCAAGCAGCATGGCCTTTAATCGTTTCATCACTTTCCGAATTGGCCAAAACTTCTAGTAGAGGAGGTACCGAAACCTCTCCTATGCCGGCCAGAGCACCAATACAAGAATTTCTTACAACTTGATCTTCATCAGTTAAAAAGGAATTAATCAGCACAGGAACTGTATTAGGATCTCCAATAAGATTGAGAGTTTTCGCAGCTGCTCTTTGCACCACTACATTAGGATGATTTTGCAGAGCATCCACCAAAAAAGAAACTGCTGGTTGACCAACTTTTCCCAAAGCTTCGGCAAATCCCAGTCGCGTCATACCTCTGGTATCGCCTAAACCTTCGATCATTTGTTTAATAGTTGCAGTGTCGCTATGATCAAAACTGTTATTCGCTACTTGGGGATTAACTTTGCGCAATAAGGTATCAGCTTCTTCATGAGTCAGAGGACAAGAATTATAAGTATTTTGTGATGTAGAATTTACCATAGAAGTTTTGATCTTTAAATAACTAAAGATCATTATATTTGAGGAAGTTGTTCTTAAATTACTGAGATAAATTATTAAATTTTGAGAATATACGGCAATCGTCAATTAAAAACCTTACCAGGGCAAAATACGCGCCCAACGGCAGCTAGAGTACGAGAAGCCCTATTTAATATTTGGCAAGGTCAAATTAGCGATCGCTGCTGGTTAGATCTTTGTGCCGGGAATGGCTCTATGGGAGCAGAGGCTTTATGTCGTGGTGCGGTGAAGGTGGTAGGCATTGAAAAAAATGTTAGGGCTTGCCGTATTATCAAGCAAAATTGGCAAAAAGTAGCGAGAGAAAATCAAAAGTTTCGAGTAATTCGTGGTGATGCGATCGCGAAACTCAATGTGCTAAAAAATCAAAAATTTGACTTAATTTATTTTGATCCTCCCTATGATAGTAATCTTTATGAACCTGTAATAAATGCGATCGCGTCTTTAGAACTACTCTCTCCAGAAGGAAAAATGGCTGTGGAACATAATCCTCAGCGTTGGCAAGCGACAGAAATGACCGGACTAGAAATCTATCAACAGAAAAGATATGGGAATACTGCTTTAACTTTTTATCATGTTTAATTGTGCGAAACTCTGCCAGGACTACTGTTGTCGGTAATATTGGCTTCACGACTTGGCAATTTTTATCTTTGGTCAACGAGAAATGGTTGTTCTAGTCGCGATAGCGATCTCTGACAATGCTATTCGTTCGTCAGCGGTCACTGAATTTTTCTAAGTCGTGTGGCTTTTGTTTTATTGTAGAAAAAGGAGTCTTTAATGACACGATTTTACTTATTTAATCTATTTTGTGTTTGGAAATTTAACAACAAAACTATGTTTTAAATTCATCCATATAAATTAATGGATGAATTTAACCTTTTTGATCGTTTTTCTTGAACAGGGCGATTCGATTTTTTTACAGATTGTGATATTGTACTCAACTTGTCAGATGATAATTTTTGCTTAATAACACGTATTCTTTCCTGTGCCTGATTTTTTCTTCTATGCCATCCAATTTGTGCTGAATTATCTCTTACTTTTTTATATGCGTCTTCAGCATTTTTATATTCTTCTTTTCTAAAAAAAATTTCAGCTTCAAGAGTATCAATTGCAATTTTACGACGACTAATTAATTGTTTTTTCACACGACAATTTTTCATTAATTCTATAGATTCTCTTTCTTCTTCAAGCCAATCAAATGCCTGATGGTATTCTTGTTTTTCGATAGATAAAAGAGCAAAATGTTGACAGACAAGAGTTTGATGCTCGAAGTTCTCATTGGGATATAAGGTATATAAACCAAAAGCCTTCATCAAATCCAGAGCTTCGTTAAGTGAATCTTCAGCCTCTGGTAGCTCTCCCATTTGAATTAGGGTAAAGCCTTTTTCTGAAATAAAATATGAAGCTATTTTCCAATAGCCTCTTTTTTTTGATTCTTCTATCAACCAACCTAACCAAAAAATACGAGCATTCCAGTAACCATATAAATTTGCAAATTGATTAATATTCTGCCAAATATCACGCACTATTTGATAGTGTCCTTTTCCTGAACACCATTCAAGTACTGCCAATAAGTTACTCCATTCTTTGTCCAATTGATTATAGTTTTCTTTCCAATTTTCCCAGTCTCTTCCTCCATATTTTTTAGCGAAGGCTAGATGCCATTTAACCCATCTATTCCTCATTTTTTTTTCAACAACGTCGTGGTATTGTCCTAACTCTTGGGCGACATATTTACGAGTTATAGGATGTATAAAATATGTTGTGTTATCCTGTTCAATCAAAGATAGGGTCTTAAGCTTTTCTATTCCATGATCTAATTCAAAAGTATTTATTTTACAGCCTATTATTTGCGCTATTGCTTCAAATGTAGCACCGTAGGGAAAAAACGAGATTATAATTAGTAATTGACAGTCAGGACTTGAATTTAGTATTTTTTTGATATCATTTTTTACTGAGCAAGTTTTTTCATTAATAGAACTATATCTTAGTCGCAATAAATTAAGATTTTTGGACAAGATAAAAGAATTAGTTTCTCGGCTATATTTTTTGCATCCTGTAGCATATAGACTTGCGAGAGGGACACCTTTAGAAGCATGGTATATTTCTAGTTTTTCTTGTTTACTGAGAGTAATTCCTTTTTCCTCTGCTTGTTGTTTGATTAGTTCCAAGCTTTTCTCTTCTGGTAAACAATCAAGGGAAATTGAAGAATAAAAGGCTACTCTTTCTCGAGTAGTTATAATAGACTGAACTTTGTTCGGCAAGTTAAAGAGAAAGCCTGAG
>JBCCYD010000511.1:0-4394 GCA_039190385.1 Cyanobacteria bacterium P01_F01_bin.143
ATACAGAACAGCTTTATTACTAATTTTTACAAGTAGTATTACTTATTACTTTCAAGAAACACCAGCGGAAAGCGTTGATGTAGGGACAAGTTGAAGATCGAAAGCCGCAGCTTTTTTCTTAAGTTTCTTCAGCTATAGTTCCTGATATTTTTGTTCATAATAGTCCATACCAGGGTCAGAATATTCTCCAGCAGTAGTCCACATATAGTAGAACAAACGTGCTAATTTATGTGCAGTAGCCGTTATTGCTTTAGGAGCACCAAGACGAGCTCGCAAGCGACGATAAAAAGCACCCAAAGCAGAATTGCTGCGAGTTAGAGAAAAGGCAGCCATGCGAAAAGCATGGGCGGCACGATTAACAACCGGGCGAGTTTGAGAATTTTTAACCTTGCCACCAGTAATTTTTTGACCTGGACATAAACCTAACCAAGAAGTGAAATGTTTAACAGTGGGAAACCGCTCAGGGTTTAATCCGACTTCCAAAATAATAGTTTGAACAGTTAAGGCATCAAGACCATTAATTCTGGTAAAGTCTACTCCTGTCATCCGATAAAGATACTGGTGTAAATTAAAATGAGGGTGATTTGCCGTGGGTTTTTTACGGCGTTTTTTCTTAGTTTGGGGCGGGAGCTCTAAAGTCTTGGGGGTAAAAGAAGCTAAACATTGTTCAATTTCTGCGTCAATAGCCGCAATCTCTTGTTGGTAAACATCATATAAGGTCAATTCTTGTTTGAGGACAAATAAATGTTCACTGCGGTAGTCACCAGTTAATGCTTTTACCAAATCTTCTGTACTACTTTTGATTCTCGGGTCTTTAAGTAAAGCTAAAACTTGTGGATCTTGTTCGCCAGCAACAATTGTTCGAATAATCTTCATTCCAGTCAGACCAGTAATGTCACTGATAACTTTGTGGAGATGCAGATTCATCTGAATCAGTGCTTTTTGCATGCGCTGTACATGAGTACTGGCACTTTTGATTAAATTGTCTCGTTGACGGATATAACTCCGCAATACACAAACTTGGTCTTCTGGTCGGAAAGAACCTGATAATAGTCCATAGCTATGTAATTGTTGTAACCATTGGCAGTCATTAACATCTGTTTTTCTCCCTGGTACTGTTTTGACATGGTGAGCATTCACCAACTTAACTTCAAAACCTCTGGTTTCTAAAATTTGAAACACCGGAATCCAATAAACTCCAGTTGCTTCCAGTTCGAGGAAACTTTGTCTCCAGATACAGGATGATAGTTCTCTTGATTTGATGGCAATTTCATGGCTTCAACACTTATCTGATTATCGGGCTGGAATTGTCCTGACCTGGGGATGTCTTTATTAGATAATCTTTCAAACGGGATAGGAAATTTTTTCCTTCACCAATGTCATCACCATAAATCCCCAGAACCATGCTCTTCACCAGGCTAAATCACACTATTGTCACTTCGGTTATAACTGTCAGGACACTTATAACTGTAACTTTTGATTGCGCGTCTGATACTGTTTCTTTCATTCGTCAGGAATGGTGAGCGCCTTTCGTGGGTTGCTCTTCAGAAACTAAAATTAAACAGAATTGGCTTCAACTAGTTGAAAACCAAAGTCTTGAGCCTTCTTCGAGAGATGTTTAATGACCCGTTGTCGATATCTTTGTTCATAGTAATCAGCTCCTTGATCTTGATAAGATTGCTTGCTCTTCCACAAAGTATAAAATAGACGAGCAATCTTATGGGCTGTGGCTGTAATCGCTTTAGCTGCACTTGTACGAGCGGCAATCCGACGATAAAACGCTCCTAGCGCTGAATTAGAACGACTCACTGCTTGTGCTGCTAATCGAAAAGCCTTAGCCGCTCGATTCACTACTTTGCGAGTTTGAGAGCTTTTGACCCGTCCGCCAGTAATGCGACAACCAGGACATAATCCTAACCAGGAAGCGAAATGTTTAACGGTTTTGAATTTATTGGGATCTAATCCCACCTCGGAAATAATCGTTTGTACTGTGAGCACATCTAAACCATCAATAGTTGTGAAATCTACTCCCGTAATTCGATATAGATGAGAGCGTAAATCAAAAGAGGGATTTTTCCCCCGACAACTTGCTTTCTTTTTTGCCACGGTCGGAACTTCCTCGCCAAGAGAAGGAAATTGTCCTAAACATTGTTCAATTTTCTCCTCTATTAAGGCAATTTGTCGTTGATAAAATTCATACAGTGAGAGTTCTTGATGCAAAATAAACACCATCTCCTCGCGATAATTTCCCGTTAAAGCTGCTTCTAGTTGTTGAGGTGAACTTTTAATTCGACGATCTGCTAATTTGGCTAAGGTTTGGGGATTTCTTTCTCCAGAAATAATCGCTCTGATGATATTTAATCCTGTTACTCCAGTAATATCGCTAATTACCTTATGTAGCTGTAAATTCATCTGTGTCAGGGCCTTCTGCATTCTTTGAATATGAGAAGAGGCATTTTTAATTAGATTTTCTCTTTGTCTTAAATAACTTCTGAGCACGGCGATCTCGCCTTTGGGGACAAAAGAGGGCGCTAGTAATCCATAACTGTGCAATTGCTGTAACCATTGACAGTCTAAAACATCACTTTTGCGCCCTGGCACGTTCTTCACCATTTTGGCGTTGACTAAAAATACTTCCAGATTGCGTTCGCTTAAGATTTGGAACAGTGGAATCCATTCCACTCCTGTTGATTCAAGGGCTACGCTGGTTACATGACATTCTTCTAACCAATCAGCTAAGGCTAGTAAATCTGGTGTTGTACAACCAAAACAACGAATATTTTGTTCGCTGGCTTCACTGGGTACACAAACCCAATGTTCTCTCGCACCTAAGTCAATTCCTGCTGTATGAGGATTGAGCTTTTGTAATTGTGAGGCCTCACTTTTCTTGGCTGACTTTTTTTTTCTTGATTTGACCATGAACTTTTGACCAATTAATTCCTTTTCCTGCAAGTATTCTTTCTGGGATGGTTATTCCATTTATTCTCTTCAACGGGTTCAGTAACGATACTTCTTTACTCTCACCAATTCTTTTTTCTCCTCTCCCAGAGACCAAGCTCATTAACGGGTGCTCTGACACCAGTGTAATTCCGGTCTTGATAATAGAATACTTACCCTAGGGTATCAGGGGACTGCTGAGTTAGTTTCTCATTTTTTTTTTCTAACGCTTAGCGTTCTTCCGAGGCTTATTACTTATTACTTATTACTTATTAAAGGAGACTTTTTATGATGTTGCTCGCAGAAAAAGATGATCCTCGCCAACAGCAAGCCACCATATTAGTAGCGATCGCTCCTACAGTTGCCGCACCACACCAACTTGCAAAGGGTGTCCAAGCTGAGGCAGAGGTCTTACTTTTAGATCCCCATCGAGATAGTATTGCTCAAATAACTACGGCTTTAGCAGCGGGTAACTATCAAAGTCTACATTTAGTTTCCCACGGTTCTCCTGGTTGTATTCATTTAGGCAATAGCAAATTAAATCTCGATACTCTCCCTCTATACGCAGCAAAAATAGCAACTTGGTTCTCCTCCTCCTCTGCCCTCTCTGCTTCTCTTCTCCTCTACGGTTGCAATGTCGCTCAAGGAGAAAGTGGTCAGAAATTTCTCAACAAACTACAACAAATAACCCAAGCCCAGATCCAAGCTTCCAGTACCAAAATAGGAAATCCAGAGCTAGGAGGAAATTGGCAACTCGATACTGCTGTTGGTGTTGATTCAGAAGCAGGCAATGCAGAAATAGTATTTAACCAAGCAACCCAACAAGCCTATTCTGGGATTTTTGTCGCTCCTATTGCCAATGATGACTCGATAATATTTTCCGCAGCGATCGCGCTTTCTGCCCTCGATGGCAGTAATGGCTTTATCCTCAATGGTATTGATGCGGATGATGATTCAGGCAGGTCGGTAAGTAGCGCGGGGGATGTTAATGGGGATGGACTAGCTGACCTGATTATTGGGGCATATGGAGCCAATAGTAATGCTGGAGAGAGCTATGTGGTGTTTGGTAGTAGCAATCCCAGCTCGGTAATAGAATTATCGGACCTCGATGGCAGCAATGGCTTTGTCCTCAATGGTATTGATGGTTATGATTATTCAGGCAGATCGGTAAGTAGTGCCGGAGATGTCAATGGGGATGGACTAGCTGACCTGATTATTGGGGCATTTCTTGCCAATGGCAATCAATCAGGAGATAGCTATGTGGTGTTTGGTAGTAGCAATCCCAGCTCAGCAATAGAATTATCGGACCTCGATGGCAGCAATGGCTTTGTCCTCAATGGTATTGATGTGGTTGATCGTTCAGGCAGGTCTGTAAGTAGCGCGGGGGATGTCAATGGGGATGGAACCGCTGACCTGATTATTGGGGCCCCTAATGCAGATCCCAATGGCGACGGAGA
>JBCCYD010000512.1:0-4369 GCA_039190385.1 Cyanobacteria bacterium P01_F01_bin.143
AGGGTCTGTGCTTTTTAAATACTTGTTCTTTAACTCTTGAGTACTATAGTGATTGGCTAAATTAGCTTTTCTTGGCATTGCTTTTATCGATTAACATTTCTCCTAATTATAAGTTGTTTTTCGTTATCGGATTTAGTATAACAACTCGTTCGCCCCAAATATATTGAGAAAAAGAAATAACTTACCTACATCAAGCATTTATAAGCGGGAATAAAATCCCTGGCAAACCTCTGTATGCTAGGATATGGAATAATCACGGGATGTAGCGCAGCTTGGTAGCGCACCGCTTTCGGGAAGCGGGGGTCGCAGGTTCAAATCCTGTCATCCCGATTTATTGTTTCACCATACATTTGTTATAAAGCGATGCTCCGATTTACCCGATTGTTGTGTTTTCTTATGATTCTCCTTTAAGAATTGATCTTAGTAGCTTTACTGTCGATTTCCTTAATAAACGAGTGCTTACTTTTAATTCTTGCTAGTTTTTTTTCGATCGCGTTCCAAACGATATTCAATCAACTGTTTTTCTGCTTTGATCGGAACGAACACTGAGATAACGATCGCGTCGGATCGCTTGCAATACAAAGTTCACCATTTGATCTGCTTCTCCCAGGGTCGTTAAAATCTGTCTGCCCATTTCCAGGGCGGCTTCAAATTCGGGTTGCACAACTTCTTTTGCTCCCATCTGAGTTAATAAATCAATCTCCGAATAGGTATGGGAACGGGCCACAATAGCAAT
This sequence comes from Cyanobacteria bacterium P01_F01_bin.143, assembly GCA_039190385.1. Classification (GTDB taxonomy): domain Bacteria; phylum Cyanobacteriota; class Cyanobacteriia; order Cyanobacteriales; family Xenococcaceae; genus Xenococcus. The sequence goes on from JBCCYD010000512.1 coordinate 737, forward strand.
TTCGGGAGCCACGTCCAAAGCATGTTGCAACAGAATTCTTGTGCTAGCAGGATCGGGAAGCGCGATCGCAAGCGCTTTGGCCTTATCTAAATGGGCTTTTTCGAGCACTAACTCGGCATCCGCATCACCAAAGATATAGGGTATATTGGTTTTTCTCAGATGTTTAGCGGCAGCTTCACTATTTTCTATGACCAGTACTTCATAGTTGCGATCGCGTAAGACATTAACAATCACTTGCCCTACTCGACCGTAACCGGCAACTACGACATGGTTACAAATGGTGTCTGGAAGATAAATATCTTTGTCTTTTTGTTGGTTTCTTAAATAGTTCGAAATCCCTGGTAAGGTAGCAATTTTATCGGCAATTTCGGGGGCAAATTTCATGCCGATGGGTGTCACAACCAAGGTAATAGCAGTAGTACCAATTAATAACAAATATTGTTCTTGACTAATAAATTCTAATTCTGAGCCTACCAGTGCTAAAACGAAGGAGAATTCACCAATTTGATTCAAACTTAAAGCTGTCACAACTGAAGTTTTGAAAGAATAACCAAATCGCCAAATTATTGGGAAAATGATAGAGGCTTTTCCTAGCATGATGATGGCAACTAAGCCTAAGATAATTCCTGAATTATCCCAAAGAATATTCGGATCAACTAACATGCCAATAGAAGCAAAAAACAGGCTGGCAAAGGTATCTCTTAAGGGTATTACTTTGGCTAGAGCTTGGTCAGAATAATCAATTTCGGCAATAATTAATCCGGCGACAAAAGCTCCCATTTCAATGGATAAACCGAGACTAGCGGTAATTAGGGCCACACCTAAACATAAGGCGATCGTGGTGAGGAGGAATAGCTCGCTATTTTCGGTTTGGGCAACGGTTTTCATTAAGGGAGGGATTAACCAATAGCCGGCGGCAAAAGCCCCTGTGAAAAATAATATTGCTTTGAGTATTGCGCCGACTAGCGCGATCGCGAGATTTTCTGGTTGATTAAGAGCGGGTAAGATAGCGAGCATCAAGCCCAAAGCTAAATCTTGAGCAATCAAAATTGCTAGCATTACCTGCCCATGAATGGTATTGACTTCTCCTTTTTCTGTCAGGGTTTTTAAGACAACTGCGGTGGAAGAAAGAGAGAGAATAGCTCCTAGGAATATTCCTTCTATAGGAGTATTGGTCCAGCCTAAAATTCCAGAAAATATGGCAACGAAAATTATCGTGAAGCCAATTTGTAGCAAGCTTCCTTTTAGAGCAATATCTTTAACTCTTTTTAGTTCAGCTAAGGAAAATTCTACGCCTAAAGCAAATAGTAATAGGGCAACTCCAATTTCGGCTAGAGATTTAATATCGTCGACATTATTGATCAATCCTAAGCCAAAAGGGCCAATAGCTAAACCACAGGCTAAATAGCCCAGGAGAACGGGTTGACGCAGACGATTGGCAACAAAGCCACCAATAGCAGATGAACCTAATACCAGGGTGAGATCGAAAACAACACTATTTACTTCTGACATTCTTTACGGAGCGAGGGGGAATTTTGATAGCTTTTTGCCCCCTAAATCCCCCAATCCTGGGGGACTTGAATACATCTTTCTCCCCCAAATTTGGGGGTCGGGGGGCTTAGGGAAAGACGAAAACCGTAAATTTGTTTTTTGAATAATTGTATTTACACGATAGGTAAAAAAGATGAAAGAACAAATTAAATCCCCTTAATTATAATGATTCTCTTTGTTTTGTCTCTTGAGGTTTAACTTTCTATTGAGGATTATTTGTAAAATTTTACACTTTCTCATTTTTTCTGCTTTTGAGCGATATATTCACGAAGAGCACGGTTGACGGCTTCAGAATCTGGAAATAAGGGGTGCAAGTCTGGATCGATGAGTACAATGTTTGTTCCTTCACGGTAACGCTTGGTATATTTTCCCCGTACTCCCGATTTAATCAATTCTTCGCTATATTCATCCCGAAGGGTATCTTGATTACTCATAAACTCGTCGTTTTCGCAGTTTTATCTTTCAGATATGATTAGTTTAATTCTGAACTATATGATTGAAAACTTTGCCAATTAATATTGCTCCCAAATCTTTTGATCGCAGGCGGCTCTGACTTCTGAAGCGATATTGCGAAATTCTTCACCTAAGCTTTCGTCGGGTTTGCGGAGGATGGGATGATGTTGCAAGCGTTTACAGGAGTTCTGAAACCAACCTTTCCAAGATGCCCACCATAGAAGCAGAGTATTGTCAGAACTAGCACTTGCAATACGCTGGCCATCAGGACTAAATGCTATACTCCAAACCCTATCTTTATGCCCTTGGAAAGCTGAGCCGATTTGATTGCCCTGCAAATCCCATAATCGGATAGTTCTGTCATCGCTTCCACTGACGATAAGTTGCCCATCAGGACTAAATAATACGCTATTAACATCATCCTCATGTCCTTGGAAAGCTGAACCGATTTGATTGCCCTGCAAATCCCATAATCGGATAGTTCTGTCATCGTTTCCACTGACAATGTGTTGACCGTCAGGACTAAACGCAACACTCCAAACCACACCTTTATGTCCTTGGAAAGCTAAGCCGATTTGATTGCCCTGCAAATCCCATAATCGGATAGTTCCATCCCTACTACCGCTGACAATAAGCTGGCCATCAGGACTGAATGCCACACTTAAAACCCCATCTATATGTCCTTGGAAAGCTAAGCCGATTTGATTGCTCTGCAAATCCCATAATCGAATAGTTCCATCCCTACTACCGCTAACAATACGCTGGCCATTAGGACTGAATGCTACACTTAAAACCCCATCTATATGTCCTTGGAAAGCTGAGCCGATTTGATTACCCTGCAAATCCCATAATCGGATAGTTCTATCACCGCTTCCACTGACAATACGCTGGCCATCAGGACTGAACGCAACACTCCAAACCACACCTTTATGTCCTTGGAAAGCTAAGCCGATTTGATTGCCCTGTAAATCCCATAATCGGATAGTTCCATCCCTACTACCGCTGACAATACGCTGGCCATCAGGACTAAAATCTACTATATAAATTGAATCCTCATGTCCTACAAAAGGTATATTGATATCTCCCTCCCACAGTCGTGAGGTTCCGTCCCTACTACCACTGACAATGTGTTGATTATCTGTGCTAAATACTACCGAGAAGACTTCACTGCCATGACCTCTCAAAGATCCACTAAGCTGATTGCCCTGTAAGTCCCACAACCTTAGAGTGCCATCTACACCACTACTGACAATTCTCTGATTATCTGAGCTAAAGGCAACTGAAAGCACCTCACCATTATGTCCCTGGAAAGGTTCTCCAATTGAATTACCTTCAGAGTCCCAAATGACTATTGATCGATCACTTCCTCCGCTGACAATACGCTCACCATCCGAGCTAAATGCAACTGATAAAACCTCTCCTTGATGTTTTTGAGAAGAATTAACGACTAGATTACCTTGTAAATCCCATAACTTAATTGCGCCATCGGTTGCAGCAGTAGCGAGTCTCTGAGAATTATGGCTTATACTAATACTTCTGATGGGTTTAGTATTTGCTAAAAGGTTATAAACTCCATTTTGTCTATCCAAACTAGTAGCTACAACTTGATAGATTCCATCTACTGGTAAT
>JBCCYD010000513.1:0-4346 GCA_039190385.1 Cyanobacteria bacterium P01_F01_bin.143
GCGACAGATCCAGGAGATGATGAATTAACCTACTCTTGGGAATTTAGTGATGGAACTATTACCGAAGGAAAAGATGTAACTCATACTTTTGCTGATAACGGAAACTATACAGTTACTCTGACTGTTACCGATGATGATGGTGGATCAACTACTGAAACTTTAGATATCACAGTAAATAATGTTGCGCCAACTATTACAGAAATCATTGGAGAGACAGAAGTTAATGAAGGGTCAGAAGTTAGTTACTCCGCGATCGCGGCAGATCCAGGAGATGATGAATTAACCTACTCTTGGGAGCTCAGTGATGGAACTATCGTAGAAGGAAAAGATGTAACTCATACCTTTGCTGATAACGGAAACTATACAGCTACTCTGACAGTTACCGATGATGATGGTGCTTCTACTAGTCAAACTCTAGATGTATTGGTAAGTAATGTTGCACCGACGATTACCGAAATCATTGGGGAGACAGAAGTTGATGAAGGAACAGAAGTTTCTTATTCTGCGATCGCATCTGATCCAGGAGATGATGAATTAACCTATTCTTGGGAATTTAGTGACGGAACTATTGTAGAAGGGCAAGATGTAACTCATACCTTTGTCGATAACGGAAACTATACCGTTACACTCACTGTTACCGATGATGATGGCGCTTCTACTAGTCAAACTTTAGATATCACTGTAAATAATGTTGCACCGACGATTACTGAAATAATTGGTGAGACAGAAGTGAATGAAGGTACAGAAGTTTCTTATTCTGCGATCGCATCTGATCTAGGAGAGGATGAATTAACCTACAGTTGGGAATTTAGCGATGGAACCATAGCAGAAGGAAAAGATATTACTCATACCTTTGCTGATAATGGAAACTATACGGTGACTCTGACCGTTACCGATGATGATGGTGCTTCTGTAAGTCAAACTCTAGATGTGGTTGTGAATAATGTTGCTCCGACAATCACCGAAATTATGGGAGAAACAGTTGTTGATGAAGGAGAAGAGGTTAGTTCCTCCGCGATCGCGACAGATCCAGGAGATGATGAATTAACTTACAGTTGGGAATTTAGTGATAGAACTATCGTAGAAGGAAAAGATATCACTCATACCTTTGCTGATAATGGAAACTATACAGTTGCGCTGACAGTTACCGATAATGATGGCGCTTCTACTAGTCAAACTTTAGACGTAGTTGTTAACAATGTTGCGCCAACTATTACTGAAATAATTGGTGAGACAGAAGTGAATGAAGGTACAGAAGTTAGTTACTCTGCGATCGCAACAGACCCAGGAGATGATGAATTAACCTACAGTTGGGACTTCGGTGATGGAACCATAGTAGAAGGAAAAGATATAACTCATACTTTTGCTGATAATGGAAACTATACAGTTATGCTCACTGTGACTGATGATGATGGTGGATCAACAACTCAAACCCTAGAAGTACAAGTCAAAGACAATAAACCGCCTATTATTGGAATTATTAATACTAATTTAGTCCAAAATTGGAGTTTTGAGGATAATGAAGTTCAACCTAATCGTTGGGATGTATTTGAAAATATTTCAGGTTGGGAAACAACTGAAGGGCCAGGAATTGAAGTTCAAGAATTGAATGACGACTTTGGTTTAGGAGCAGAGGGCAATGCTTGGGTTGAGTTAGACAGTTATGGTAATAGCAGTATGAAACAAGATATTGCTACTCAGCCCGAGACAAGTTATCAACTATCGTTTGCCTATAGTCCTCGTCCTAATCTAGAATCTCAGAATAGTAATGCCATTGCCGTTTATTGGAATGGGGAATTGCTTGATCGGATTCGAGCTCAGGGCTCAGAAAATAACAACTGGACAACTTATACCTATACGGTTGCTGCTAGTGATTTAGATCTAACAGCCCTAGAGTTCCGCGCTGTGGGTCAATCTGATAGTGTAGGTGGTTTTATTGATGCTGTTTCTGTCCAGGAAATTATTTATCTACCCGAATCCGTTACCATTCAAATTCTCGAACAACAAAATAATGTCATTGATTTAGTAGCATTTGATCCTGAAGGCGAGACCGAAGGGAATGGTTTAACCTATCGTATTATTGGCGGCTCTGATGCCACATCCTTTGATATTGATCCAGAAACTGGCGTGGTGAGCTTTATTGAATCTCCGAGCTTTGCTGAACCTCATGATCTAGATTCGGATAATATTTACGATCTGGAAGTTGAGGTGAGCGATAGTCACGGATTAACCGATACAGTCAAACTCGCGATCGCGGTTAAACCTATTGATCAACCTCCTCCGGTTCAAATGTTGGGCGAAAATAAGGTACAAAATTGGAGCTTTGAAGACAATGAAGTTCAACCAAATCGCTGGGGTGTGTTTAACTCTATTACCGGATGGATCACTACCAGAGGAGCAGGCATTGAAGTTCAAGAGTTAAATAATCGCTTTGGCTTGGGTGATGATGGTTCTACTTGGGTTGAGTTAGACAGTCAGAGGAATAGCAGGATGCAACAAGATATTCCTACTAAATCTGAGGCCAGTTATCAACTATCTTTTGCTTATAGTCCTCGTCCCCATATTAAGGATGATAGTAATGGTATTGAGGTCTATTGGAATGGTACATTGCTCGATAAAATTAAAAAATCCGGTAGAGGTAAGCGCAAGAATCAGTGGCAAACTTATACTTATACGGTATCTGCTAGTGATTTAGATCTAACAGCCCTAGAATTCCGCGCTGTAGGTAAATCTGATAGTAAGGGTGGGTTTATTGATTCTGTTTCGGTGAGGGAAATTATTGCTTAATGCATTACGCGATCGCGATAGTACATTGCTTTGCGATCGCGATCTCACATCGCTTTGTCTAATCACGGAATAATTCCAATTGCTGTTGAGTACTGGATATTTTGGTTTTACTGATTCCAAAGAATTTATACTGCAAGTTAATAATAGCTGGTTGAGTTTTTTATTATTTGTTTCAGTTACTCAATTGAGTGGCATCTGGGCAAAATGTTTCCGTAGCAAATCGTGCATAAACCGATAGCGACCACCTACTCTTTGAATAAATCTGTGTTTGACTGCGTGTTCGAGAAATTTTGCATAGTTCCAAGGAATATTGCCATTTAAGTAAAGGATAAGACGTAAACTAAAATGCTGGATAGTAGCTCCTAATCCGAAAAGTAGCCCAAAAATAGAGCCAAGAATTAGTCCTAATATAGAGCCAAAAATAGCACCAGCAACAGGACTAAATATTGATCTTGTAATCAAGAAAAAAAATAACCCAAAAATAAGTACACAAATAAAAATACAAATCAAAATAGTCATCAGTCCGTTTTTTAAAGAATACCAAGTTCCTTGATTGGGATAGTTTTTATTATTTGTTTCTGAGATTTTTAGTCCAAACAATAAACCTAAAAATGGCCCCGCAAATAAACCATATAATAGTCCAGAAAATAATCCAAACCATAATCCAAACCATATTCCTGATATTAGTCCAGAAAATATTATTGATTTTCCTGATTTTATAAAAGATATACTAATTTTTTCTCTCAATTCAATAGAATTAAATCCAAAAACAAATCCCAAAATTAATCCAATAATCAGTGCAATAATTCCTCCTCTAATTAATCCTTGAATTAGACTATCAATCAGTACCTCCCAACGAGCGAATATTCCACTAGTTGCTATCCCAAAAAAACCTCCAATAAGTATTCCAATCATCCCTTCAATCAGACTAAAAAATAAAGCAACAAAGATTCGATAAAAGATTTTTTGTTTGATTGAGCTTAACCAATTAGGCTGTATTCCTTCAATTAAAAATTCTGTTTCCCCCTTAGTTTCTAGTTTCCTTGCTAACCAAGCTAAATATTTCAAGGTTCTTTGTTGTCTAGGATTCTTGCTTGCTGGATATATTCCTTGATTGTCAGGATTATCAAGTTGTTCTGCAATATAGGTTGTAAATAGTTCAGAAGAATTTCTGATCGCTCTTCCTTGATAAGCAACCACCAACATAGTTAAAAATAATGGTTTACGGACTAATTCTAATAATTCAGATTCGTTTTCGATATTTTTATTCCAAATATATAAACGATGTAAACTTTTTAGATATCTATGAATCTGTTCATCCGATAAAGATTCTAGATATATAGCACCATTCAATTGCTCAAGCTTAGTTTCGGATTGCTCATATTCTTCACGACGACAACAAACTACTAAACCTGGTTGAAAGCTACTATCTAAAAATCTATGCCTTACCCATAACTATGGAAAAGATTGCCATGACTGTACTCTAATCATCAAAGAGCTAGAGAAATTAAAGAAATGCAATCCTGGGCAAAAGAAGAACTTAAAAACGCTAATCTACC
>JBCCYD010000514.1:0-4324 GCA_039190385.1 Cyanobacteria bacterium P01_F01_bin.143
TATTAATGATTTTTACCGATGCTTATAATTTAACCTTTGTGTTAAATTTTTTCTTGATTTTCTAACTTGTTCTTTATGTTTGATATATGGGTTAACAAACAACAATAGAAACCTATGTAATTTTACGGATAGAATTAACCTGAACTTTGAACTTTATTTAACATGGTATTAATTACAGTTGCGCAAGTACGAGCAAAATTTTATTTACATAACTTCTTCTTCGTCATCAATTCATCTAATTTGGCAATCAAATGAGAACTCGCATCACGCCAAGAACGTTTGGCAACAGAAAACGCCGCTGCTTGAGAGAGACGTTCTAATTCCTGGGGATTTTCTATGATTCGTTGAAGTTGAGCGATCGCTAATTCACTAAAGGAAACTCCTGGATTGTTCCCAATTGTCAAACCGTTTATTTGGTCTACTACTACTTCGTCAATCGCCCCAACCTTAGAGCATAAAACCACGACACCCAAGCGCATAGCTTCAAGAATCGTTAGGGGCAAACCTTCCCAATAGGAAGGTAGCACTAGAATATCAGCCCATTCATAGAGTTGAGTTAGATCTTCGGGGCTAAAGACAGGAGGCTCAATTAAATTAGCGATCGCTTGTAAGGGATCGTTAGGATTTTCTGCTTGACAAATATTTTTGCCAATCAAGCGCCAATGGATAGGTAATTGTAATTTTTCTGATTGCCCAACTAGTTCTAGTAAGCGTTCTAAACCTTTTTGACGAACAAAACGACCGATAAACAAAATCCGCAATTTCCCAGTAAAGCCCCTTTCCCGTCTGCGAGTTATGATTTCTGCTACTTTTGTCTCAGCTAAAGGATAGCCACAAGCATTGGGAACAGTAATAATTTTGTCTTCGGGAACTCCCATGCTATGACACCAATTGGCCATATTTTGTGAACAGGGAATTAAGTAGTCATAGGAATGTTCATAACCCAAAGTCAGATAGGGATACCCAAAGGGGCGATGCCAAAAGCTAAGCTCGTTAACATGAAGAGAAGCCAGGGTTATTACCCCAGAACGTTTCAGTAAAGCCATCACCGAATTAACCGTAGCACTATGGAAGTTAACTGCCACATCCAGCCAAGATAATAAGCCTTTGGCCGTAAGTTTTTCTTGTTCGACTGCCCAACTATCACTTTTACTTCCCATATACTTCATACCTTGCCAAGGATTCATGGAAATTTCATGATAGAAATTAACAGTAGTAAAAATTTGCGCCCAGGCTGGTAACTGTTGCATACGCGAACTAAAAACAAACAGATGAACATTCCATCCCGCTTCTTTAAAAGCTTGGGCAATATTAAGAGCTACGTTTTCGACTCCGCCAAATTCGACAATAGAAAGAATAAAGCCAATCTGTTTTTCGCCTTTGTTAGTTAATTTGGGATAAACTGTAGCGCAATCTAAAGCTGAGCGCAAATCTTTAAACATACGAGAGCGATCGGGAAGATAATCATCATGCCAATTCAAAGAATTATCAGTGGTTTCTGGCAACAAGTTGCCACGCAAAGACCTAAAAATAGCTATCAGTTTAGATAAAGCTTCCCCAGAATGCATTTGCGGCATTACTGATTCTGGCAAACTCACTTCTAATACCATAGCCTTGGGCAAAGGATCAAAACTAACTAGATTGAGAATCAAATTATCTTGATCATTGAACAAAGATCGATCCATTCCCTCTACAGTAGTCATAATCAGATGACTTCTCTTACTCAATATTGAAACTGATGGTTGTGACTCTTTACGAGTCACAATTGATGTTGATTCAGAGTTGATTTCCAAGGTTAAACTGGCAAAATCACTGCAATTGAGTAAATTCTCCAGTTGCCAAAAGACCCAATTACTCAATCCTTGCTCTTGCAAAATTGTTAATATCTGATCGCTAGCAAAGACTAAAAAATGAGAGCGATGATATCTCACAGGCATTAAGCGCCCCCGAGTATACTCATCTTGCCATGTTTCTAAGCTTAGGGAACGTCCTATCACTTGTGGATCGCTAGTAAGAATAACTTGTTCCCTATCATGGTTAAAGATGGCATAACGAGGAGCTTCTTGATGTTCCCAGGCTAATAAGCGACGATGTACGAATAAATTGAGGTGTTTTCGTCGCATATAATGCTCAATCGTTTGGGCATCACGAATAGAATCACTCAACATACTCTCAAAACGCTTACGGTATTGGAACCCCGACTCTGGCAAATGTTGACCTTCATATCCTGCCTCAATCGCCTGCCACCAAAATTCCCAATCTTCAAATCCTAAGGTCATAGATTCATCATAACGACATCCAGCCTCAAATACTTCCCGCCGAATCATACTTCCAGCTTCACAAGTATTAAACTTGAGGTGCCGCAGTTTAGAATATTCTCCCCGATAGTCAAAATCACCTCCTTTTTCCTTGCCAAACATATCAATGGCCGGATAGACCCAACCAACTTGAGGGTTATGTCGCAGGACATTAAATGAGCGCTCTATAGTATGGGGCGAAATACGATTATCGGCATCTAATAAGTAAATTGCAGCCACCGAATCCCAAGTTTGTAAAGCAAAATCGATTCCCGTATTCCTAGCGGCACTCAATCCCCCATTAGGACAATACAAATAGATAACCAGATCGGGGCGGGCTATGGCAAAATCACGACAAACTCGATCTGTTTCCTGGAACTTACAGCCATCATTTACCAGAATAATCTTAAAGGGTAATTCTGTATCTTGACCCAAAGCACAAGTGATTGCTTCGGCTACCAATACACTATGTTTAAAAATAGGTATCACGATCACTATCCTAGGACGGAGAATATTTTCTTTACTGGTAACTTCTCTAGTAGCAAGCATAATTTATTTTCCTCATTCTTTAGTTACCGTAAGCAATCGCAGATTCGGCTTTAGCAGCTAAGCCAGGTTCGCTCATTTCTAAATTATGAGCCAAATTAAAATTCAACCAGTAAGCTTGCGCATAAGACGCTCTACTATTGGCGACTAATCTAGTAGCAATAACAATGTGATAATGCTCTTCAAGTAAGCCATTTAAAGATGCAGATATCTGTCTGGGAATATTTGATTCAACAGCGACCCATCCTGAACTGGCGACAATCAAATCTTCTTGTAACCCTTCCTCAGGATTGAAATTTTGGTTCATTACGACCAAAGCATATTCCATCTTTGCATCAGAATTTTCTGTCATGACAGTAGCAGTTACCTGATTGGCTGTAGGAGGGAAACAAAAAGGTAGCATTGCGATCGTGGGACTGCCATCAGGGCGAGGAGCGGTGAGAATTTTTGCTCCCTGATCGATCACTTGAACATAAGAATTTTCTTCAATTGATTTATTTGGGGTAATTTCTTGTACTCGCGCCATAGCTCCTTGACCTAAGTTCCCCAAACTTATCAATTCCCTAGCAACTGAATTGTTATTGACAGAAAGTAAATAGGGGTTGGTAACTTTCCTCGTACCAGGTAAACCGGTCCAAATGCGGTAGGCCAGACTATAGCCTTCAGTTCCTCCGCTGGTAGAGACTTGAAATTCAGGAATTGTTTGTCGAGAACCTAAAGAAAGAGACGGCGCAGAGCCTAGGTAAGTATGCCATTCCACAATCAATTCCACATCTCGTTTTCTCCCCAAATCAATGGTTGGGAGATCTAAACCTAACCAACCATTGGGTAATTGCTGATAAGGAATTTGCCAGATCGCAAAACAGGTATTGTCTTCACAAGCTTTAAGTTGAACTTGTAAGTAACCTGTAGCGCGCTCATCTCGCTGCGCTATGTGCAACTCAACAATGGCTAATCCTTGTGAAGAAACAGGCAATAATTGTTGCAATTGGAACAAATTCGCTAACTCATTAGGTGTAATTTCTTTTCCTTGGCTTGGTTGATTATCAAAAGCTAGCTGTAAAGCAGGTAGCTTAGCTTGACTAAAATAATCTTCAACAACTGCAAAAGCATTTTGCATATCTTCATGAAGAGTTCTTAATGCTAAATATTGTTGTTGTAAAGTTGTAATACGTGTGGCTAAAGCAGAATTTTGCTGATACATTTGCTGATACATTTGCTGCCAAAAATCGCTTTTCAACAATGAGATATCTCGCTCAGCGTCCAATTCCATTAGAGGATGCAGAGATTGAGCAGAACTACGATCTAACCACCAGTTACTAAGTTTTTCCAGCTCGGCTTTTCCTGATTCAGAAAATCCTAATAGCCCCAGACAAAAATTGGGAGCTAATTGCATCTCAATGTCTTTTCCAGGTTTATGATATTTCTTTCCTAATAGAGAAATCTTCCCTTGGTGCAATGAGAAATCATAATCAAATTCA
>JBCCYD010000515.1:0-4277 GCA_039190385.1 Cyanobacteria bacterium P01_F01_bin.143
CAAGTTCATTACTGGCCGATGAATAACGGTCAAAGGACTGGAGGCATCAACATTTTTAACCCCGTTGGTGCGCAATGGAGTCTCAAAGGTGTTGGTGATGTTAATGGTGACGGAACTGATGACATCATTTGGCAACGTCGAGACGGACAAGTTCATTACTGGCCGATGAGTAACGGTCAACGAACTGGAGGTATCGACATTTTTACTCCCGTTAGTGCTCAATGGAGCCTCAAAGGTGTTGGCAACGTAGACTAACAACTTAACCAAAGAGGTTGTTGATAAATATAATTGTATTTCAAGGGGATATGTTGGGCTTTTCCGGAGTACAACATATTCTCTAAATTTTCCTTAGTCTGAACAAGTTGATATCAAATCACTCTAAATATGCTGTGAATGAAGTCTGCGATCGCGAACAAGAAAAAACTACAGAGACTCAAGAAGTGACAGGAAAACTAAAAATAGGACATAGAAATCAGTAAATCTATCGGAACATTATCCAATTTACTAAAACAAGAAAAAAATCCTCTATTACATAAAGTAGATTATTCTAAACTCTTCATAAAATACCTTACCTATATTCCTCTACCTGCGAAATGTAGGAAATAATGAGACTTTCAAAATTTGCGATCGCGACTTGGCAAGATTGAAATCAAAAATAAAATTATTTTAAGCAGGCATAAATACCTCCAAAATGTCCTGACAAGATTTACCTTGAGCAAATAAGCCTTCAGCTTTCACATCACGGTACGAATTGCCAAACAATAATCATTGATGGACGTAGCCCTTAAAGCATAAATATCTTAGGACTTTGATGCGTTTGCTCTGACCCATTGTCTGGCAAAATATTATTAAAGCTTCGGTTAGTATATGGTTGATCAAAAATAGTGTGCTTTTGCTATTCATGATTCAATTTCACTAAACAGTATGATAATCAACCATTAAAAAATGTACGACTTTGCAATTATTGGTGGGGGAATTGTTGGCTTGTCTACAGCCATGTCTCTAGGCCAAAAATACCCTGATTATAAAATACTTTTGCTTGAAAAAGAAGCCAATTGGGCTAGCCATCAAACAGGAAACAATAGCGGTGTTATTCATTCAGGAATTTATTACAAACCAGGAAGCTTTAAAGCTAAGTTCTGTCGTGAAGGAAATCAGGCTTTAGTAGATTTTTGCCAAGAACATAATATTAAATATGAGCTCTGTGGCAAAGTCATTGTCGCAACATCCCCAGACGAAATACCTCGATTAGAGAATATCTATCAAAGAGGAATTGAAAATAAAATACCAGTCGCTAAACTAACCAAAGAAGAAGTCAAAGAATATGAACCCTATGTTAGTTGCCTAGCTGGGATTTTAGTTAAATCAACAGGAATCATTGACTATAAACAAGTTGCTCTTAAATATGCAGAATTAGCCCAAAAACAAGGAGCAGAATTATATTGCGATCGCGCTGTCAAAGATATCCAAGAAATCAAAGAAGGTTACAACTTAGTTACAAACAACCAAGAATATCAAACTCGTTTTTTAATTAATTGTGCTGGATTATACAGCGATCGCGTCGCCCAACTAGCAGGAGTCAAACCTCCAGCAAAAATCGTCCCCTTTCGCGGCGAATATTACGAACTAACCCCAGAAAAACGTTATCTCGTTAAAACCCTAATCTATCCCGTCCCTAATCCTAATTTCCCCTTTTTAGGCGTACATTTCACCAAAATGATTGACGGTAGTGTCCATGCAGGTCCCAATGCCGTCCTCAGTTTTAAACGAGAAGGTTATCACAAAACTGATTTTAATCTTCGCGATTTTCTCGACACCATGACCTATCCTGGTTTCTGGAAACTGAGTGCTAAGCATGGAGCCAATGGTTTACAAGAAATGGCTCGTTCTTGGAGTAAAGCCCTATTTGTCAAAAGCTTACAACAGCTAATTCCCGAAGTTCAAAGTAAAGATGTGATTCCGACCCATGCCGGAGTCAGAGCCCAAGCATTAGGTACCAACGGTAAATTAGTCGATGATTTTCTGATTATAGATCGTCCTCAAGCAATGCATGTTTGTAATGCGCCATCCCCAGCAGCAACCTCTTCGATCGCCATTGGCAAAGCGATCGCAGAAAGAGTAGGCCGCCATAATTAGCTAGTTTTCGAGAAATTAATTACACTTGTGATCTAAATCATTTCAAGACAATTATTTATCAGACATAATAATTGATATAGAGATAGAGCTATATAACAGGTATTGATTTACCGCCCTCAGCTATTTATAACTGGGGGTTTTTTCTTTTGCAGACTCTCCATAGATAGAAGAAAGAATTAGACTAATTAAAATTCACGAGAATATGTTAAGAAAAAATGTTGGCATCATAGCTAATTTAAGTTATGATGAACCAACTTCAAATCCAGAGAACAGAATTTTGGCTACGATTTAACTATTGGTGAGAGGTTCGCAAAGAGCAATCTCACAACATCAGATAGATAGAATTATCATGATTCATTAGTTTAATTATTTTTTAAGATCACTCTGGACAAATTGTCAGTAACCTTATTAACCTAGTAACTGATGTTATTAATTTTTAATGGAACAGAGTACTGAGGCGATGACTGTTATCCCATTCCCTCAACAACCATCGGATAAAACCCAACCTGTCTTAACTTCAGAAACAGAAGAAGTAACTTCTGTGGTTGCGCTCAAAGAGCTAGTAGCTAGTCTCAAAAAAGAGCAAAACAAGATTCAAGACTTACTTAGCTCCCTGGGATTTGCACTCCGTAGTTTTAGCAATTTAAATCAGTTTCTCGAATTGACTCCTCTAATGGCAGCCAGAGTAACTGATGCGGTTGGTGGTGTTTTAGTTCTATATAGAAATGATAGCCAAGTAAGTTTAGAGCAAATTCACTGTCAAAAGGGAAATCTGGGACGAGAAGTACGGCGCGCCTTTGAAAAAGTTAGTTATCAAATAGATATTGCTACCCATAAAATCACTAGCAAATCGCCAAAATTACTCTCCAATCTTCTAGACGACAAAATCAAACAAGAGCTAGGTGACAAAATAAAAATTAATGGCACTCCTATATTAGTGAAAAATGTTGAGCAGGGTCGTCTGTATGTTTTTAGTGTCGATCCTGAATATCAATGGACTTCTACGCGAAGTAAACTAGTGCAACTAGTCGCTGATCAAACCGCCGTCGCGATCGCGAATCACGAATTAACAGTCGAAGTCCGTTCCAAGGAAAGACAAGATCGTGAATTAGAAATCGCCTCAGAAATTCAATTGCGCTTGTTACCTAGTCAATGTCCCCAAATAGAAGGCATCGAAATTTCTGCCAGATGCAAAACCGCAAATCGAGTCGGCGGAGACTATTACGATTTCATCCCCACAAATTATGATCGTATCCACCATAATCGGGGCATCGCTCAAGATAACGAATCTTCCCTAGTTCCCTGGAGTATTGTAATCGGTGATGTCATGGGTAAAGGTGTGCCTGCTGGTTTAATCATGACCATGACGCGGGGCATGTTGCGTGCGGAAGTCCTCAATCGGAATTCCCCTGCCCAAATCATGCAGCATCTTAATCGAGTGATGTATGCCGATTTAGAAAATTCCAATCGTTTTGTGAGTATGTTTTATTCGGAATATAATCCCAAAACGAGAATGCTATCTTTCACCAATGCAGCCCATAACCCTCCTTTATGGTGGGAAGCTTCCTCTCGTACCCTCAAGAAATTAGACACTTGGGGCATGTTGATTGGTTTAGATATCGATTCTGAATATGAAGATGATCGGGTCACACTCTCACCGGGAGATACTATTATCTATTACACAGATGGTTTTACCGATGCGGTTAATCCTAACGGCGGACGCTTTGATGAAGACAATCTTTGTGCAGCTTTTGAATGGGGCTGTAAAAACCTCGATACTACTGAAGAAATTCTCGATCATTTATTTACTAAAGTAGATCACTTTATGGGAAAAACCAATACTAGTAAAGATGATATGACATTAATCGTGATGAGAGTTAGTCAGTAGACGAAGGCAGAAGGCAGAAGGCAGAAGGCAGAAGGCAGAATAAATTGTTCGGAAGGGGTTTGGATCTTAATCCCAACTTTACAGTTGCACCCTATATTTTTAAGTTGCAATTAAGTTTATCTGCCAGAAGAGTATTTATGATGAGGATCACAAGCTGACACAATATATAAATCTAAATTTAGAAGAATAAACGCACAGATAATTTAGATTCATGACGAATGCATCCCTAATCAAAAAAATCGTTTCTCCCGAG
>JBCCYD010000516.1:0-4252 GCA_039190385.1 Cyanobacteria bacterium P01_F01_bin.143
ATGAGATTGAAGAAATCTTAGTAAAACGCTGTACTACTCTGATGACAATGAATGAAGAAATCAAGAATTTAACTAACTACCATTGGTTAGCCCATAACTAATTTCATAAGAGTTATATCTAAATCGGATTTAGTATTAGATATTGCAGAAATCAAATACGACCACACATTGTTTTCCGGCGTTGCTGAATCCAAATATGAATTTGTCTTCACGCAGAGAAAGAAAGAGTATCAGTCAAAATTATTTTTTCATGTTTCAAATCAGCAACGCCGGTTTTCCTAATCATCAATGAGAATTTTTGCTCGCTGCTTTTGGAAAATCAGTAAAAGAGCGATCGCGACTATACCCAATAAAATCCATAGATCAGGTTCGGGAACACCAGAAACCGTTGGCACTTCAAAAGGATTAAAAGGAGTATTCAATTGTTCAGCACCCGTTTCCACCTCCCGATCAAAGCGATCGCGCCTAGCCTCTGCTTGCTTAAGTAATTCCCTTTGTTGATCATTAACCAGAACAATCATCGAAGAATAGGGCGTAACAATATCGTAATCCTGAGCAATCCGATGAATACCATCCAATTTAGCTAAAGAAAGCTGATTCTTATCCTGTTGACTTAAGTTGTAAACCAACTGACGAGCTGCGATAGGTTCAAGGTGATTTTCAAGATTATTGCTAGTAAGACCAATCTCAGAATTTGATTTTTCAACCGACCAACTATAACCATCAACTACTGATAAACCATTAGCTTCTTCTGTTGCTAAACGTCTCATTACAATAGGAATATCATTAGCAACTCCGCCATGACTATTTTGGATTGTTTGTAAAATGGCATCATTATAAGCTCTGGGAAGTTGTCCTCCTAAATGAATCATCCATAACGGAGATTTGATTGAGGGAACAGCTTGATTATCACTCGACAATTCGTAACTACCTTCGTCAGTGACCACTAGAACAGCATCATAATCATTGCCCTTGCGCAAATTTTGAAACTGTTGCAACATATCCTGAGTTTGAAGTGAGCCAAAGAATACTAGATTATTAAGATCGAATTTATTGATTTTATCTATACGTTTAGCTCTATTTGCTTCGGCATCAGTAATATATAAATCAAGATCATTATTAGATAAATTCTCTTGCCACCAATCAAAAGTTGCAGCAACTTCTTGACGATGACTTTCCATACTATAGGAAGTATCGAGAATCAAAGCATATTTGTGATTCTTCGGTAAGGCATAATCCTGCTTACTTAATGTTTGTGCTGTAACAACATAGCCATTTTCTAAGATAATTTGGTGGGATGTTCTAGTCTCATTTTGATTTCCACTGACAAAATCCTCTAACCAAGCGTTGGCAAAAGATTTGACCTTATCAGCATTACGAATTCGTTCCGTGTTTTTTGTCCAAAAGATATTGCGTTTTTCTGCCAATTTAGGCAAAGCCCAACCTTGTTTTTGCTTCATTACCTGATAAGTTAACCACAAATGCATTTTGGTTTGACTCTCATTATTCCTGATTTGTCTCATAGATAATTGAGGTGGTACAGGAAAAGCCCTTAAACGATATTGTCCTGGCCCTACTTGCTCTAATAGAGCAGGATCTATGGGGCGAGTGCGTTCTACTTGGGAATTATAGACTTCTTGAGCTGCACCTCTTGGAGCAACTTGAAAAGGAAAACGCACATCCAAATTATCAGATTCGGCCAAGTATAATCCAGTAATAGCAGCAGTTTCTGGCAAAGAGAAATAGTAGAGAATCTCTTCAACATCATTAGTTTTATTTTGATAGACTTCATGGATTTCAATATCTGCCCAATCTCCATGAGAATCTATGGTTACTTCTTGTTTTTTTAGCCAAACTTTTTTCTGATCGATGTTTAATAATCCTGCTTTAGCCTGATCAACAATAGAAGTAGATTGAATCGCATGACGAACTGATTTACGTTCTGCTTTTTGAATCGGAGTATCAAAAAACTCGGCATAAAGTTGAGCTGATTTTTGGACATCATTCCGAGAACCTTGATAGAGAAAAGGAGCGAGAAGTTGATTATATCTATTTTGCAGGAATAAAGAGGTTGATTCTGGTAAACCTAAATCCTGATAAATAGCATAGATATGATTATTATCTTGGGTTGTACTTAGATAACGATAGGGATATAAATTAGCATTAACTAATCCTTGGCGAATAATATCTGAAGAAGCTAGAAGTTCTTGTCTATTTTGAGGTGTTTGCTCTAATAAATCAAATGTTTTTATCTGAGGTTGTTGATTAAAAGAAGATAATAAAATAAGCCAAAGGCTAACAACTATTACGCTACTAAAGATAGTTTTGATTTTGCCATACTCTTGATTGAAAGCTCGTAAGATTTTTTGTCCCGAATTGACATATAAGCTTGTTACAGCAAAAGGCATTCCTAAAAATAGAGTAGCAGTAAAACTAAATAATACCGATAATACAACACCCCAAAATGAGAAGATAATAATAGACTCACTACTCTCAGTTAGAACATTCCAAAATTCTGGTATCCATTGGAAAGAGAAAAACCAAACTAGAAAAGAGCCTATCCAACCAATTACGATCGCAGCAGTAGGTATCGCATAAAACAAAAGAACTATGCCGAGATAAATGCCCATAAATAGAAGCAGAGTATGGGCAATCATTTGCACCCAACTAGATAACTTCTTATTATATTGATACCCGGCAAATAGCTCTACAGTAAAAGCAGAAATACAAATAAATAAAGTTCCCAGAACTAAAGCACTGGCAAGAGTTAATTCTCGAATTAAAAATAAACGAACTAAACACCAAGTGAAAAAGGGAGCTTCTACACCATAAAACAATCTCATTAATGCTTTTGGTTTTTTAATGAAATATTTTGCGCCTATAAAAGTACAAACTGTCGGTACAGCAATTAAAGCAAATAGAGACAAGGAAAAATCAATCGGAATATCTCCGTTAAAAGTTGCTTCGATTAAGGGGATTCCGATATAGGGCAAAATTCCTAAATAGACAATAGAGAGGAATAATAAATTCCAGATCCAAAAAATACTATGGAAAACTGTATTGGTTAATAATCTTAATTTCTTCATTAGTAGCTAAATGTTAAATGCTCAATGATTAATGCTAAATGTTCAGTGTTTGATTGATGGTTTGATATATAGTGCTGGCAAAATCTTGTATTTCTGTACTGTTGGGATTTTCTTTCCCCTCAAAAAGTACAGAAACCAAAACCCAAGTTTTATTTTTATGAGTTATATGTTCCCAAATACGAGAGATAAAATCATCTGTCGTTGCTTGGTCTGACTGGAACCAATAAGTTGCTGATAAATTGCCATCTTGCAAAGACAACCATCTAGCATGAATAGAATCATTAATCAGTTTGGATTTCATATTATCGACTTTAAAGCCGTTGCCGAGAAAACATAATTCTGGTGGATGATGAGATTGCCAACTATTACTAGCGACCATTAACATCGAACCTGAAAGTTGATCTGATGTGAAGCGTAATTTTTGAACAAAAGGATTGGCAGGATTATCGAAAAAGTTGGCTTCTGCTGGAGTTAGTTGAAGATTTTCGGTGACTATTGATTGAGGTAAGGCGATCGCGTCTAGAGAAATTGGACTACGTTGACTTGGTTTAATTTGCCCGATAATACCTAAGACAATCACAACTACTAATAGCCAATTGAGATTTGATTTTTGATTTTCCCTCCTGGGAGAGGCAGGGGCTTTTTGGGTTAAGGATAAGTGGCTTTTGACTTTCTGAATATCTAGTTCTTTTTGAATATGTTTCGGGACTTTTTGTAAAAATATCCAAGTTAAAATGCTAGCGAAAATAAAGCCAATAATGCCTAAAGGTAAATGTAATATTTGAGCTATTTGGGGTTGTTGCCAAACTTCGATGATGAAAACCAGAGTGAGAACTCGAATAATATTGGCAATTACCAGAAAGAAAAGATTCGCGATCGCGACTAGCAACCAGCGCCAACTCAATTGACGGTGTTCTAACCAAGTTGCACCTAATAAAAATCCAGTGCCTGTCCAGAGACTTTTCATGCCGCTACAGGGCAAATCTACCTGGGCAATGCCATTTTCCATCAGGATAATATCGTGTGAAGAAACAGCACTGAGGTGGAAATTCGCTAGAGTATTCGCTACAGCATGGGCGGTGAGAACTCTGACGGGAAAACCTAAACCACTGTTAAAAGCTGTAGAAAAGGGGATGACACAAGCTGCGATCGCAGCGATGGTTAAG
>JBCCYD010000517.1:0-4241 GCA_039190385.1 Cyanobacteria bacterium P01_F01_bin.143
GATTTGTAATTTTTTTTACGGATTTTTGAGAATAGCCATACAAAAATAGAGTAAGAATAAAATTTGAGATTACAAGTCAGTTTTAGATAACTGTTAACGTTTCCTTAACTTCTTCGTTACCTTGATAATTAATAATAGCTGTACATCATTCTATGACTAGCCCTCACACCTGCTAGATTATATTTGGTACATCATCAACTAAGTCGGGATATTCTCCTGACTTTTTTATTGAGCTTTAAAATTGCAGCGGGTTAGAACTTGCCGCATGGCATTTTTCTGATCATCAGAATAATCAAACCACCAGGGAAGATGACCGTTTGGTGCAGTTTGCGGATCAAAAGTTAGTTGTTCATAAAGGACGTAACCTGCTGCATTATTAATATCTCCTGTCTTCCAGCCAATTTCTGTGACAAAACTTCGCCAAACATCGATAGAAAAGTTGTTCCTTTGATTAAGATTATCCCAAACATTCTTTTGGCCATGGAAGCCAAAGCGATCGCCACTAAATTGACGCCATAAATCATCCATAAGCGAAAGATCATTACAAGCGCGATCCGCCAGAGTGCTTAATTTAATAGGGCGATTATTATTTTTTCTGACAATGGTTTGAAACACATTGCTAATATCTTCTTTGGTTAAGCGATCTGCTTCACGCCATTTTCCCTGAGCTAGCAAATTTTGGAGATCAGTATAGTCAATTCCTGTTTTTGTCGAAATCAAGTTGCGATTGCGAGCCTGATTAACCGAGGGGATAACTTGACGAGATTCATTATTCAAATTATCAGGGGTGACCACCTGGCGATTCTGTTCTTGATTTTGGGGAGAACTAAAAACCGGCACAGAATTTGTGGTACGAGAATTTATTTCTGCTGTGGACTGTTGAGGAGTATTAGGTTCGATAATGGTTTCTGGGATAGTGACCGTCTTGATCTCTTCAGATTCAGTCGTCTCAGTTATCTGTTGTGGGATGTCATTAGTCTCGACAATGGTTTCTGGAATCGAGCTATTATCTTCTCTTACCTCTTCAGGTTGATTGTTGGAGATTGTAGTTGAAATAGTTGAACTATTGGCGATCGCTGTTTGATAAACATTAATCGGAATCGCATAATTAGATGTGGCTCCCGTCACTGCATGAATATTAGTTTCTCCGTGAATACCAATTAATAATCCTTGATCATTAAGCAAGGGGCCGCCACTCATCCCGGGAAAAGCACTTCCATCATAAATCACACTATAACCATTGTTATTGGGAGTATTTAGCAAGCCAACTATATTAGCAGCAAAGAAACGATAAATGCGATCGCTCTCCGTACGTAATTCTCCTGGATAACCAGCAAAGTAAATATTCTGTCCTTCAATCAAATTGTTGGAATTTCCCACCTCGGCAACTTGATAATTTTGCGAACTAGTAAATTGAAAAATTGCCAGATCCACATTGGATAATTGCTTTATCGTACTTGAGACTGGTTGATGTTGCCGACCATCAACTGTTTGGATTGTATAATTTCCCAAATCCTTAACGATATGCCAATTAGTCAAAACAGTATAACTATCATCTAAAGAGCTAATGATAATTCCTGAGCCAGATTTATCCCCATCAATTCTTACGGTAATTTGTTTAGCACGAAGATTAACTTGTTGTGGAGATAGTGCTTGAACTATTTGATACTTTGATTGATATTCTTCTGCTGAGGTTAGGATGCTTTTGGGGATAAAGGCGAAAGAAATACCAAAGATAATAACTAAAATCTTTTGATAAGGATTCATGAATTTATTCACTTAAAAAACAAATAAGGGATTGCCATAATGACGATCCCCTATGTCTTTTATTTTACTGTAGTACCCCCAAGGGAATTTGAATCCCTGTCGCCTCCGTGAAAGGGAGGTGTCCTAGGCCACTAGACGATGGGGGCTTAAGGTTTTAGCAGGCTTCCGTTTCAAGTGGTTTCTTTCCTGCAACGTCCTTAAATATAACGAAGATTATTGTGCCTGTCAATACTTTTCTCCTAAAAAAATTCACTGGGTTATTTTCCTTGCCTCATTTGGCGAAAACGCTCTTGCGCGATCGGATCTAGGGCATGAAATAAGAAACGACCTGCAGATTTCTTGGCAGGTCGCTCATTGCGTTTTGCTCTGCGAGAGGTGATTTCCACTTCTCCGGCGAGTCTTTGTGCCGATATGCATTCTGCTCCATAGCCTGTAACGGTTAATTTTTGGGCCCGATCATTAGTGGCCACGATTAACCGAGAACTCTGTTCTTGATATTGAGTGCTTTTAAAGTCAGCACAAAATTTTTCAATATAGGTATCGGCAGTTTCAGCAAAAGCTGTGAAATGAACAGAAACCAAAGGCGTATATTCTTCGCTATAACTCGGTGTGTTTTGAAAATGAGCATCAAAAACGATTTTAGTCCGATAGTCAACCATCGGCGCAAAATTTACCAAGGATTCTATCAGACCATTGCGAGCAATTTCTAAGCCGTGGCGATCGCGACTTTTTTTGAGATCGGACCAACTACCAATGATGTTGTAACCATCAACTAGCAGAAATGCCTGGTAAGGGGGAGCAGACATGACATTATTAATTAATAAAAATTAAGACTTTGCTTCCTATTGTAAAGAAAAAATGTTAAAGAAAACTTAAAGTTCTCAATATTCTTGTTGTAAAAGCCTATTTTTCATGTCTTTCGGATTTCCCTGTGCGGTTACTCGTCCCCCTTCTAGTAAAAATGCCCCATCACAATAGTCTAGTTCTTCTAAACGATGAGTTACCCATAAAGCCGTAATTCCCTGAGTTTTGACGAGATTTTGAACTTGTTGTACCAACTCAATTTGGGTATCAGAATCTAATAAAGCAGTGGGTTCATCAAAGAGAATCGTTTGACAGTTGCGAGCTAGGGCTCCGGCGATCGCGATTCGTTGTTTTTGTCCGCCACTGAGAGCATAAATAGGTCGTCTTTCGAGATCTAGTAAGTTCACTGCATCAAGGGCAGCTCTGACTCTTTCTTTTACCGCGATCGCAGAGAGATTTTCTGCCACCAGACCAAAGGCAATATCAGCTGCAACTGTCGGCATGACTAGTTGAAGATCGGGATTTTGGAAAACCAGACCAAAGCTGCTGGCGATCGTGGCGGTTC
Organism: Cyanobacteria bacterium P01_F01_bin.143; assembly: GCA_039190385.1. GTDB lineage: Bacteria > Cyanobacteriota > Cyanobacteriia > Cyanobacteriales > Xenococcaceae > Xenococcus. Next base: position 3,137 of record JBCCYD010000517.1, read on the forward strand.
CCGAATCGGGAATTAACAAACCGGTAAGTAATTTCAACAGAGTAGATTTGCCACTACCATTATTTCCCAGCAGCATCCAAAACTCTCCTTGAGGCACTTCGAGAGAGCAAGATTGCAATACCTGAGACTCAGCCACCCAACTAAAGCTGACATTGTCAACTTTAATCGCTGAGGGCTTGAGGCTATTTTGACGATTCGCGTTGCTCAATGATTTCATTCTGAGGTTGCAGCAGAGAAAAATCCAGCAGCCCGACCAGTTGAGGCAGCACCTGATTTTTGAGATATGATAGTGCCGGCGATCGAGTCACTTAATACAGCTACCTTTTTACCTTCTTGTTTTTCACAGGTCAATTCCAAAACTTGGGTTTCGGTCGAATTCATCGCCGATAAGATTTGCTGATAAACTCTCTCGGCTTCATCAGCTTCTTTTTTTTCAACCGAAATTGGTAAGGCGGTGTTTCTGACAATAATATCGATAGTGTACATATTGTTTTGGTTTTGATGTTTCTTAAATCTATGAGGCTATTTTTCGAGCGACTTCAATACATAGGGTGACATATTTTTAGCTCGATGTGATAATCTCCCCTGTTTTTGGCTTGATGAGACAATCTCACCTGGAAATAAATTCAGATTTCTTTTACTATAGTTAATATTAAGTAAAGAAAAGTAAACTTTTCTCATGATTAGCTTAAAATTACTTAAATAGATCAGCGTTAGCCGATCTAGCAATAAATAACAATTCCTGAAATATTTTTCAATTAGGAGATCATTAGTTCATGACAATAGCAGTAGGCCGCGCGCCTCAGAGAGGATGGTTTGACGCCCTCGATGACTGGCTTAAACGCGATCGCTTTGTATTCGTTGGTTGGTCGGGGATTTTACTTTTCCCCTGTGCTTATCTCGCGATTGGCGGATGGCTCACCGGAACCACCTTTGTAACTTCCTGGTATACTCACGGTTAAAAAGTTAGCACCTTCAAGATAGGAGCTAGCCAAACCGTGAGTATACCAGGAAGTTACAAAGGTGGTTCCGGTGAGCCATCCGCCAATCGCGAGATAAGCACAGGGGAAAAGTAAAATCCCCGACCAACCAACGAATACAAAGC
>JBCCYD010000518.1:0-4233 GCA_039190385.1 Cyanobacteria bacterium P01_F01_bin.143
GTGCGAAGAAGCTGGCTGCCCAAATGTCGGCGAGTGCTGGAGCCAAGGCCACGCCACCCAGTTATCAGTTATCAGTTATCAGTTATCAGTTAACAGTTATTAGTTAACAGTTAAAGGCTTATAAAAAAAGGAAAATTTCATTAATTTTCGCATATCAATTGTGATTTGTCCTTAAAGCTATCTCGCGATTAGCTATAAGCTATAAGCTAGGAAAAAATATATTGATAACTCATATTTAGAGAGTATGTAAATGCAAAAACAAAGAGCATATATTGTCCTAATTTTAGGATTATTGGTGGGCGCGATCGCAATTTTGACAACGATCCCACCCGAACAAGGATTAGATCTTATTGGAGGGTCCCAGCTAACAATTCAAGTCAAACCCACAGAAGAAATCACAGAAATTACTGCCGATGATTTAGCAGCAGTCAAAAGAGTGATCGAAAATCGGGTTAACGAATTTGGGGTTTCTGAGACTACAGTTCAAACTGTTGGTAGTGACAAAATAGTTGTTCAGTTGCCAGGAGAAAGCGAACCGGAAACGGCTGAGAGACGATTACAAGGAACCGCGAAGTTGGAATTTCGCCAACAAAGACAAGGAACTGAAGGGGATCTAGCGGCCGAACAGCAAAATAGACAATTACTGCTATTACAGTTAGAGGCGTTAACCCAATCAGGAGCTACTGCTGATAATTCAGATGAGCTTACCCAGGTTAAAAATTCTTTGGTGGGATCGAATGCCGCGATCCTTAATTTCTTCGATCCCATTGGTCTAACTGGTGCTAATCTTCAAGATGCCCGAGCTCAGCCCAATCAAACAGGAAATGCTTGGGAAGTTGCGATTAATTTTGATGATGAGGGTGGCAATAAATTCGCCGAACTTACGAAAAATTTGGCAGGAACAGGACGCAGTTTAGGAATATTTTTAGATAATGAGCTCATTAGTGCTCCAACTGTGGGAGTTCAGTTTGCCGATTTGGGGATCACTGGTGGCAGAGCCGTGATTACAGGGAATTTTGATCTCGAAGGTGCTAATGATTTAGCAATTCAAATTCGAGGTGGTTCCTTACCTTTTCCAGTAGAGATTGTGGAAAATCGAACTGTTGGTGCAACCTTAGGACAAGATAGTATCAATCGCAGTAAGATTGCTGGGCTAGCTGGTTTATTTTTAGTATTGGTATTTATGGGAGTTTACTACCGTTTACCAGGTCTTATTGCTGATGTCAGCTTAGTTATCTATACTATTTTGACTCTAGCTTGTTATTCTATTGCGGGAGTAACCCTCACTCTTCCAGGGATTGCTGGTTTTATTTTGAGCATTGGGATGGCAGTAGATGCTAATGTCTTAATTTTCGAACGAACCAGAGAAGAATTACGCGGTGGTAAGACTTTATATCGTTCTGTTGAATCAGGATTTTATCGAGCTTTTTCGAGTATTTTGGACAGTAATGTCACCACTCTCATTGCCTGTGGAGCTTTATTTTGGCTAGGTTCAGGACTAGTCAAAGGTTTTGCGCTGACCTTAGCGATTGGAGTACTCGTAAGTATGTTCACAGCAGTTTCCTGTAGCCGTACTTTGATGTTGTTAACGGTTCTTAGTCTGCCAAAAGTCAGGCAGAAACCAGAATTGTTTTGCCCTAATTTAAACCAGTAGAAATTGATAATTGAAAATTGGGAATGAGGAATTTTTCTCGTTCCCAGTTAGAGTTATTTAAGAGCCAAAAACTGGGATCACTTTAGCTTCAAACATTTCTATTAAATCATCACAAATTGTTAGTTCTTGAGGCTTAAAACGATCTATTGTGACTGTGATTCCTAGGGCATTTTCTTGTTTGAGATCTTCTATGTAACCAATTTTGGCGGCTTCAGCTTCTTTGATTTTCAAGAAAGGACCAAAATAATATGTGCAACGGGGTCTTTCGGTGTCGATTTTAACCCAATAAGCAAGACCTAAAGAGATGGAGAGACTTAAGAGAATTTCTTTCATTGTTCGATAAACTAGCTCTAAGACTAGATAGGAGTTTAGGACAATTGCTTTCATTTTGACTAGTGAATCCGCAAATCTTCACTCACAAGGTTTTGCCCGAAGGTTTTCCTTCAAGAAATTCGCGAGTTTTTTTATTAAGATTCTTCTGTTATAAGTTTTTTTTAAAATGCTTTTGAAAAAGTTTTTTGGCTTGACCATTTTTGACGGCAAACTTCATAAATCGTGATCGCAGCAGCCACAGAAGCATTCAAACTAGGAGTTTTCCCTGTCAAGGGAATTGCGACTAATTCATCACAACAACGCATAGTTAGAGTGCCCAAGCCTTTACCTTCTGATCCTATGACCAATCCTACCGCACCAGAAAAATCAATTGTGTGTAAGAATTTACCACTTTCCCCGGTCGCGCCATAAATCCAAAATCCCGCCTCTTTCAACTTTTCTAAGGCTTGGGATAGATTTACGACTCTAGCAATGGGTAAATGCTCTAAAGCCCCCGCAGAGACTTTCATCACGGTAGAAGTCATGCCCACAGCTCTTCTTTGGGGAATGATTAATCCTTGCACTCCCATCGCTTCGGCGGTACGAATAATTGCGCCTAAATTCTGGGGATCTTCAATGCCATCTGCGATCGCAATTAAGGGAGCGGGGCTACTTTCTTTTGCTTGAGCAATTAAGTCTGGTAATGACCAATAATGATAGGGCGCGACTTGTGCTGCAACGCCTTGATGATTGGCCCCTTTGACTAGACTGTCCAGCCTTTGAGTTGATACCTCATCAATAATCGTGCCGTGGGATTTAGCCTGCTTTACTAATTTATAAAATCTGCCATCTTGTCGTAATTTAGATGTAATCCAGATTTTATTAATTTGGCGATCGCCATTAAGAATTGTCAGCACAGCATGACGACCATAGGTAAGATCACAATGCTGATTCTCTAGAGCATCACGAGAACCAACATCAGCTCTATGGGGTAATTTTCGTGGCTTACCCCTCGGGGATTTCACATTTGCCATCAAATTTTTAAGATAAAGTAAGTTTTGTCAATAAATCTTGCAAACGTTGCGAGTCTTTGAGATACAGGTAACCAATCAAAGTTTCAAAACTACTTGCTTGTTGGTAAATCTTTAGAGAAAGACGACGAGGTTTATTATTAACCGCATTGCGCCCTTGACGTAATATTTCCCTTTCCGCAAGAGTTAAATAAGGTTCCAAATCTCTAAGATGAGCAGCTTGAGTTTCTGCACGAACCTGAGCTACAACTTGACTATGGTAGTCAGCAATTCGCTTTGGAGGCAGCAACAATTTGGCACGAACAAACAACTCATACACTGCATCACCAATATAAGCCAAAGCCACAGGTGATAACCGCTTAAGCTGATGATCATCAACCACAGTTATCGAAGAAGCTAGGGCAGTAATATCTACTCCAGGGGGAGTGGCGATCGATTCTATCTGATCTTGGTTTCGGTTTTGTAAATTCACACCCGAGCAAATATACTATTTTTTCTTCAGTTTTTCCAGTGCTATTTCCACCGTCGGCTGAAGAGATAAGAATTTCTCTAGACGTACTAATTTTACAGTCTGAGTGACTCGGGGGTTGGTAACAATTTGCAAACTTCCGCCTGCATTTTGTGCTTTTTTTACGAGCTGTACCAAAGCCCCTAAACCAGAACTATCGATAAAATCAATTTGGGCAAGAACTAAAATTAAGTTTTTCGGTCCATTGTCAATACAATCACCGATAACTTTACGACATGAAGGCTCAGAAAAGGCATCTAATAGCCCAGTAAGACGAAAAATTTGATAATTTTCTCTAACTTCGCGAGTGCCTCTTAAACTCACTGTTAGATTTAGTTGCTCAGGAATATTTTCCTCCTCAACCTAGCTCAATTTAATCAATAGTAGAGTATAGCCCATTTCTGAAAAATATTGTTGCCATTTTTTCCCATTGCTGCTAATTTGCGCCAATAGGATAAAACAAAACACCCTGCTCACCGTTGGGAGGGAGCAGGGCTAATGGAGCAAGAGGAATCTAAATAGGAATTTATTATAAAAACAAGTATTTGCCTTTCAACGACATATTGATATTACTACTACTTAATCTTTAATACATTCGTATAAATACTGAAGTTTATTGCAAAATTTTTCAAAACTTGGTTGTTTCTACTCAAGCGATCGTTTAACATCTTTGGAAATCCGAATTTTCTGCCCTAAAATTAAATAATTTTTACAAAAAATATCATAAC
>JBCCYD010000519.1:0-4233 GCA_039190385.1 Cyanobacteria bacterium P01_F01_bin.143
AGCAATCGAACTTTTACAACAAGGAATTCAACGTATTCCACAAAATACTAATCTTTATATCGCCTATGCTAATTTGCTGGTACAAGATAATCAAATAGAAGAAGCAATCGAACTTTTACAACAAGGAATTCAACGTATTCCACAAAATACTAATCTTTATATCGCCTATGCTAATTTGCTGGTACAAAATAATCGAATAGAAGAAGCAATCGAACTTTTGCAACAAGGAATTCAACGTATTCCTCCTGATAAAAATCTTAGACAACTTTACATAAGATGTGGGAGTTTATTGGGAAGAAACCATCGGGTTGAAGAAGCAATCATAATTTTAAGAGAAGGATTATCTGTTATTCCTTATAACAATCATAGTAGATATCGTCTAGCTGAAAATGCAATGCTATTTTGTTTAGCTAATAAAGATATTTTAACTTTAGAAGAAATTCTTGCAGGAACAGGAAAGAATTCTTTACCTCCAGAAACGGTTGTATTAGGGAAAGTATTGATAGCTCAATTAAAAGGAAATTGGCAAGCAGCAGCAGAAATTGCTCATCAGGCTACAACTAAATTTAATAGTATTGATTTAATAACTCAAGAAGCATTTTCTTGGCTTTGTATTGGAAATATAGATGTTGCTGCTCAAGTAATCCAAAGCATCTCTTATTCTCTAGGATTTACACAAGGAAATCCTGTATATTGGCTAAAAGCATATATAGCTGTGAAAAAAAGTGATTATGAATTAGCAGAAGAAATGCTAGTTTTTTATTTAGATCGTCCTTTAAAAGAGACAGAGATAATTAACCAAAGTTTTTTGCTTTATCTTTGGGATATATCGGTAGATTTTCGAGAAGGCATCAATGTTGCTTTTAGCTTTCCTACATTACCGCCATCTTTAACGGGATTTGAAATTTCAATAACTCGACAGCAAAATAATGTTAATGTTTTGCCTGATATTTTAAACAAGAAAATGTACACAGATGAGAATATCTCAAGTCATGAGAAAACCAATGATTTATTAACAAACAATCTATCAACTGGGCAACAAGCATTAAACATATTATCTCGTAAAAATGATCAAGAAAATCAATTGAGAAATATATCTCCTATGTCATCTAAAGTTTTTATTTCATATAATCATAACGATAAAGATATTGTAGATAAGATTAAGGAGAAACTCGAATCAGAACAAATTAATGTAGTAATAGACTCGAAAAATTTATTAGGTGGTCGAGATATTGAAGAATTCATTAATCAAGCAATTAAAAATACAGATGTTACTTTGTTAATGGTTTCAAAAGATAGTTTGTTATCAGCTTGGGTCGCAATGGAATCTATTAAGACACTTTCTGTATCTGAAATTAATCAAAGCGCAAAGTTTATTCCCTGTTTAATTAAGGATGATATTTCGTCAAGAACTTTCACTGATGATGTGTTGGACATAATTGAAAATGAAATCCGTGAAATAAATAGTGTCATTAAATATCTTGTCGAAAAAAATAGAGTTATAGAATATTTACAAAATGATCTTGCTAGATATAAGAAATTAGAATCAAATATTGGTGAAATAGTACGTAATATTAAAGAGTCATCTTATATTGATTTAGGAGGTGATAAATTAGATGATAATTTTCCCAAACTATTAAGATCTATTAGAGGTAATTGATGAAAAACATTGCAAAATTTCATTCAATTGTGTTGAAAGTCAGACAGTTAAGAGAAATCATTTTGATAGTATGCAGAAAATCTCCGAAGCTTTACTATACTTTTGATAAAAACAAGCGAATAATCTTAAATGGTATCATGCAACCTATCTAATGAAATCTTTGATCGCGTTTTTAATTAACATCTAATTTCAAAGCATATATTCTTAAATCGGTAATGTTACGAAAAGAAATAGAAAAACAGGCTTTAAAATTACCAATTAGCGATCGCAGACAATAAACGTGAGAGTTTCACTTATCGCGATCGTGAATAAGAACAAGCGATCAATCTTGAGTGCGATCGCGCTTTAGTGTTTATTGATGAACGATAATATCATCACGACTAATTTCTATATAGTTATGATGCGCAAATAAATTGACAAGCATTGATAAATTATTAGTAAAAATTTGTTCAAGCTCACTATTTCTAATATTTCCTGTTGTGACAAGTAGCAACTTAAATGGCTTTTGAATAGTCATAAAAGAGTCTACAAAATCTGAGTCTTTAGTAATAACAATTCTCTCCTGCTGAATCGAAAATTCATTAATTTGACTATCGAAAGTTAAATTTTGTTGAGGTAAATCTCTCGTATGCAAAGTATCATAGCTACTTGCTTGCAAAAATCTGGCTAAGCGAATGGGCAATTGAGCATCAACTAAAAACTTCATGAAGCAATTTTATGAATACTTTTTATTTGACTTAGTCGCGCCGCAAAAAGTAAAACTGCTTGGATATCTTCTGCTTCTAGATCATCATAATCTATCAAAATTTCTTCCGTTGTCATTCCTGAGCTAAGAAGTTCTAAAATAAATTCAACAGGATATCTTAATCCTCTAATACATGGTTTTCCATGGCAAACATCTGGATTTTGAGTAATCCTTTTCAAAAGTCGATTTTCCATGATATTCAAAATTCAAAACTATAGTATAAATCTTCAAGGAGCATAGTTGATTTAATAAATGCGAGATTTTAACTTATTGCGATCGCGAATAAGAACAAGCGATCAATCTTGAGTGCGATCGCGTAATACCACAGATAAGATTTGCGATAACTTGTGACCAATGGTGTTGTACTTAGCAAATTAAGACAAAAGTTGGAAACTCAAAGTTTAGAAGTTCTGGAGTGCTACCGAAAAAAAACCACCCCTTATTCATGATTTAAGGAGTGGTTATGATTTGACAAGGTAAATACTAAATAGCTACAATTACTTCGTCAATATTGATGTCTTACATGTAAGTTATGACTTTATTTAAACTTCCGTCTGACCACAGAAGTTAAACTAGATCAATGTTATCCAATGCCTCTGGTTCAAAGATAAAGTTAAATCCACCAAGATCGTCAATATTGACATTTTCAATAATTATTTGACCCTCAGTTCCCAGATTTCCTAATCCGTAACCTAATACTTCTTTAGCATCAATAATCACGTTTGCACCTTCTTGGTAGAAAGCACTATCTAATCCTTGAGTCATACCATTACTGAAGTCATCGAAGGCAAACTGACTGGCTCCATCAATATTAAGCTCAAAGGCAGTGAAATCAATACGATCTTCATTGACATCGAAGTCGGTAATAATATCAACATAGCCGTCGATTAGACTATCTTCAGGAGTGAAGACAAAGACATCGAAACCCTCGCCACCAGTCAAGATATCATTACCAAGACCACCAATGAGAGTATCACTGTCATCGCCGCCATCTAGCACATCATCGCCGTTTCCACCATCTAACCAGTCATAGCCAGCGCCACCATAAATTGCGTCATGTCCTTCTTCTCCATAAAGATCATCGTCACCGATTTCTCCATAGATTAGATCATCGCCATCTCCACCATAAATTGTGTCATCTCCTTCAGAAATAGGATTGAAGTACAAGGATAAGCCAAAATCTGGAGTAGTGTTATCTCTAGGACTAACAATGTCTAGAGGAATGATTTGACCGAGCAGCTCAATGCCAAGATTGATTGTATATTTGTCATCTTGAAGAGGTCCAGCTACGAGATTATTAGCCGGATCAACATTAGTACCAGGAGGTAGTAAAGGCGCTAAATCCGCAGCATTATCACCCCAAATTACATCATTGCCTATGCCACCTTCGATGTAATCATTGTGGAAACCACCTTCGATGTAATCATCACCTTGCTCGCCGTAAATAAAATCGTCTTGAGATCCACCAAACAAAGAATCATCACCAAAGCCACCATAAAGGGTGTCATAGCCTGATTCTCCTTTTATTTGGTCGATACCATCAAGACCGTCGAGAAAGTCGTTTCCAGAATCGCCTTCTAAAACATCGTTTCCAGCTAAACCTTGGGCAGTGAAAAGTTCAGTTGTATTGTCGTCAAAGGGAGTCCCGAAAAAATTAACATTTGTACCGTTAGGCATAATTTTTACTCCATGCAAATTTTGCAATTTTTTTTCTCGTTCTTTATTTTTCAAAGAACAATATGAATGCTAAAAAAAACTTTATGCCCTGTCAAGTGAATGACTTTACCTGAAAATCCATAAGAAAAGTCAACGAATATAAAGTAAGTTG
>JBCCYD010000520.1:0-4224 GCA_039190385.1 Cyanobacteria bacterium P01_F01_bin.143
TCGCGAGCTTTACCATGAGCGTCGAGCAGGTGCATGACGATGTGCATGGCTGGGTCGGCGGCAGTATGAGTGCGGTGCCGACCTCGGCCTATGATCCCACCCAAAGCTCAGGCATCGAATGGTCAAGGCAAAAGGGTAACGAAGCGTTTAGTGTTGCTTGGGTTGATTATAACAATGATGGTTTATCAGATCTCTGGATTAGTGGTCATGGTTATAGTGGAGGCGGCCCCAATGCTCGTTATCCCGATGGGAAACACCCTTATCTATACATTAATAATGGGGATGGTACCTTTACTAATCTTTTTGATGAAGATTGGCGTCAAGGAAGTGGTGGAGATACTCACGGCACAACTTGGGTAGATTTTGATAATGATGGAGATAAAGATGTTCTTGTTTCTGCTGGTGGACAAGAAGGTGCAGGTTCTCAATCAAATATCTTCTTTGTGAATAACAATGGCAATTTAGAAGAACAAGCAGAGGAAAGAGGATTAGAATATCCTTTTGGTCGGGGTAGAACTTCTCTCTGGTTTGATTATGATGATGATGGTTTACTCGATGTTCTTTTAGTTGAAGCTTTTCGTGATGAAGATCGTGACGGTAATTTTGATACTGTCGAGGTAGAAATTGATAGTGATGATGATGGAAACCCCGATACTACAGTCACAGCTCAAACTAGAACTGCAATTTTCAAGCAAAATGCCGATGGTACCTTTACTGATACTACTGATTTAGTAGGCTTGGAAACTAATGGCGGAGCCCGTTATGCTCAATTAGCTGATTTGACAGGAGATGGGGAATTAGACTTAGTTATTCAAGGAACCTATCAATATCCTTTAAGAGTTTACGATATTTCTTCCGGGACAGATTTTCAAGATATTACAGCGAATATCCCCTCAGTTATTAGTTCCACTCTGCCGATTGGGCCCAATAATGATTCGGGAGAATTTAACGATGCAGTTCGGGATTCGGTGATTGGTGATTTTAATAACGATGGTCGCAATGATTTCTTTTTAACTCGCTCTTTTGTCTTTCCCCAAGCATCTAGCATCTATCAAGGTTCGGATCAGGTTATATCTGCGGACTTACTATTAGATAGCTCTGGGGAGGTTGGTTTCGATTTTCAGTCCGGAGGCAAAATAGCTTTTGATCTTCTGGATTATTTTGGTACACAATTTAGCCTTGATCAATCCCAAATTTTTATCGGAGAATCAGGAAGAGCCGTTACCACAGCAGAATTAGATGCGATTTTTTCTGGGGCAACTAGCTCCGAATTCGTCTCTGGCGGTTGTCCTTTATGTGGAGAAGCCCATGCGGGTCATAATCATTCCACGGCAGCTTTTGAACTCGATCCGAACGATGCTACGGTATCTGGGTTAAAGAGCGATCGCTCTGCCACAGGATTATATATTGGTTTCGACTCGGCCACTCAAACTTGGCAAGTGCGAGTCAGCGCCGAAGAAAGACTAAATAATTTACCAATTCGGGTAGCAGTAGAAAGTACCGAAGCGATTGCTACTGAAACTGTGACTCGGGTAGGATTTGACCCTATCGATTCTAATGTTAATGCCTTATCCGATGTACTTTATATTTACGATGAAGCCACAGGACAATATTTAGATAAAACAGCAGAAGCTGGTTTAGATACACCGACATTATCTCAGTCTGTAGTTGCAGGAGACTTTGATAATGACATGGATTTGGATTTGTATGTCGCCAATGGTTCTCCCAATGTCAATCAGCCGAATATTCTCTATGACAACCAAGGCGACGGGACATTTGTGGCTGTAGAATTAGCCGGTGGAGCATTAGGAACTGAAGTCGGCCCGCAATTTTTAGATTTTGAGATCGGTCAAAGACTTGCTGTATCAGATTATGATAATAATGGGTTTTTGGATATTTTTGCTGGTTCTACGACGTCTAAATCAAAATTAAGAACTTATTTGGGAACTCCTTCCCAGTTATTTCAAAACCAGGGTAATGATAATAATTGGTTGCAAATTGATCTTCAAGGAATTCAATCCAATCGTGACGCGATCGGCACTCAGGTAAAAGTAACGGCTGGTGGAGTAACTCAACTTCGTGAGCAAAATGGCGGTAGTCATATTTTTGCCCAAAACGATACTCGCCTTCATTTCGGGTTAGCAACCAATGAAATAATCGATTTAATTGAAATTCAATGGCCTTCGGGAATTACTCAGATTCTCGAAAATGTTGCCGTAAATCAAATTTTAGACATTACTGAACCCTTCGCCAATAATATTATGGGCACTGAAGATATCGATATCTTGATGGGAACTAGTGATACTGATGCGATATTTGGCTTAGCTGGCGATGATATTATCAACGGGTTGAACAATAATGACAGCATCGATGGTGGAGATGGGAATGATAGTATTTTAGGTTCTGAAGGTAGTGACACCATAGATGGCGGAGATGGTGCGGATACGATCAAAGGTGGTCAACAGGGAGATAGTATTACTGGAGGATCAGGAGATGATAGCTTAGAAGGCAATCTCGGTGATGATAATCTACAGGGAAATGATGGCAATGACTATATCTTTGCTGGCGTCGGCAACGATATCATTGATGGAGGAGCAGATAACGACACGCTCAATGGTGTAAGTGGTAACGATATTATTGATGGTGGAACGGGTAATGATACTCTAAATGGAGATATTGGGGATGATACGCTCTATGGTGGAGATGATAACGATCGATTAGATGGTGGGCTCGGTAACGATAGTTTAAATGGTAATGACGGGGAGGATACTCTTCGTGGAGGAGAAGGGAAAGATACACTTAACGCAGGCAATGGAAATGATTCTCTAGTCGGAGCTAAAGGAAATGATATTCTCAGAGGAGGCAATGATGATGATTACCTCAATGGGAATAATGGGGGTGATACTCTCTCTGGAGGTGACGGCAATGATCTTCTAATTGGGGAAGATGGAGCTGATCGTCTTGCCGGGGGAGAAGGGAATGATACTTTAAAAGGCGGAGCGGGTGACGATACGATAAACGGTGGTGATGGTTATGACATTATCATTGAAGAGGGAGATCTCAACTATACGCTCACAAACACTAGATTAACTGGTAAAGGAGTTGACCGAATCAGTGAAATTGAAAAAATCGATTTGGCTCTCGGTGGCAAAGCAAATGTGGTGGATGCTTCAGCGGTTACAGAATATAGTTTAATTATTAGAGCTGGTGGCGGTGTAGATACGGTTGTTGGTGGAGCCCAAAATGATAATATTTTCGGTGGGATTGGGAATGATTCCCTATCTGGTGGTGCGGGGGATGATAAATTTGTTTATCTGGCGAGAAATCACCGTGGAGATACGATCACAGATTTCACTTCTGGAGAGGATCGCATTTTCCTTTCTGCTTCGGCCTTTGATGTGGAATTAACGACAGGGCAAGCGATTAGTCCTGAGCAATTAGCTATTGGCACAGAGGCCCTTGATGAGAGCGATCACTTTATTTACAATAATAGCAATGGTACTCTCTGGTTGGATGCTGATGGCAATGGTGATGAGAATCCGCTACTGATTGCCAGACTAGAAAATACTCCAGACGCGATCGCGTCGGATGATATTTGGATTATTGTTTAGCACTGTTGTTGGTGAGTAATGAGTAATAAGTAATGAGTTAGAATTCTTTGCTCAACAAGCTACTGGTAAAGATGCAAAAACTATCGTCGAGAAACCCAACTAAAAATCCTCTCGGGTTTCCGCACAAATAACAATGCAGCTAATGCTAGTAAATGGACTGACCAATGGGCAGCTACCAAGCCCCAAATCAGAAAGGAAATTGCCATCACAAAAGACAAGACCCCAAAAATATCACTACCAGTTCTTAGGTATAAAATGATACTTCCTAATGTAGAAATGAACATTAATAAAGGGAAAATGGGCAAGGAGATAATCATAACAATTGTCTCTTAAAAATCCTAAAGTTGATCCAAACGGTGCCAAGAGCCTAGTTGCTCTCCTGGTTTTACCATCTCAAATCTACAATAGATTTCTCCAAGTAACAGTCTGTTTGATCACTTAAAGACAATTTCGTAAAACTTCTTTGTATAACTTTACTGGACAGTAATAAGTTTTTTTTGTGTTTTGCAAATGACTTTAGGCAGCCAAGTCTGAATTGTCAGGAATTGGAAAAGGACCGATTTTGGACCGAAGTAATTTATCCAGAAGTAGAGCTGGTCTACTTTGAGAAAAA
>JBCCYD010000521.1:0-4203 GCA_039190385.1 Cyanobacteria bacterium P01_F01_bin.143
GCGTCCCAGAAGATTTTGATACCGTATTTAAGACAAGAGGTCAAGATTATTTTTATCCAAGTGTTGGTGATGCAAGTTTCTAGTTTGTTGAATTCTTCTTTAAATGTTTGAGAATCTGTAATTCTACATCCATCGTCTTGTCTGGCTTTTAGCCAATGATAATCTTATTTCTTTTTATTTTAATTCTCGGAGAGTGACAGAAGAGGGCTATTTAGTTCTTAAACGAACTTGTTTGAAATTATCCTGAAGAAAAGCAGAGGGCAACACATAATCTGGATCGATCGCGCTGCGAGAAGGAACCTTATCTACAACTAATTCAACCGTTGCTTGCTGTCCATCCACTTGATGTTTAGCCCGATAAATCTCATTCCCTTTCTCATCTTCCAGAATAATAGTTACCGGCAAATCCAAACTAGTAATTTCTTGTTTTCCTAATTCCTCAGTGTAAATTTTCTGGGCTTCAATATCTAAAGTCACTTGATATTTATTATCAGAAATAGGTTGATAAACAGCATCACTAATTCCTACTTGATAGGTAACAACCCTATTAAATAATTCGGCAATTACAGGGCGATCGCTCTCCTCAGCCTGAGCCAATATTTTATCCAACAAATCAATCACCGTAGCGTAAGGAGGAGCCTGATAACTATTTTCCTCCAAAAATTCTCTAATAGCAGTAATTAAAGCTTCTTGTCCGATAATATCTTCCACCTGATCGAAAATCATGCCGCCCTTATCCCGAGCAATGGGAAATTCGTTATAAACATTAGTTAAAGCTGGCTCTTTAAAATCAATCTTGCCCAAACCGCGAAAGAAATATTGCATCTGTTGTTTTTTCGCAAATCTTTGCTGTTCCTTCGTACGCCGAGAACGTTGATAAAGCATACTAGAATAGCTACTCAGAGCCTCGCGAATCGTCATTGCTCCAGCTACATCTGCCGCCATAATCCGCTCTTTCCACCAGGATTGCGCCAAAAGATAGGTTACCCAATCAATCACATTTTCCTTGCCGATTCCCACAGCTTGATTTTTCCAAACCAGAAATTCAGGAATGCCAATAGTCCCAGACTCATAAAATAACTTTTCGCCGTAATAAGAAGTCTCAACAATCCGTATTTGAGTGAAAGGATATTGCCCAAAATTTTGCTCATAGAACTCTAAAGCTTTACCTGCCGTTTCAGCGATTAATTCAATATTATAGTTATGTTGGGGATGATAATAAACTTCAATGGGTACGCGGTAATTATCATTAATATGTATCTCGTAATCGGCAGAAAAAATCGTAAATTCTCCTTTATCCGGCACAGTAGATTGATATTGAACATAATTGCGATCGCCTTCAGTCCAGCGTTTAACTAACTTGCCTGCACTAACTGGAATTTGAGCTTCACTTGTCCCGATAGTAATATCAGTTTTGCCCCAGCCGAGATGAGTTAACATAAAACCTTGAGTTAATCCTCTAGGATCATCATGGGATAACACTCTTGATTCTAGAGGCGGTAAACCCATTTTGTAACGCAGCCAAGATCTTTTATGCTCCACCATTTTTGTATAACCAATGAACGGCATAATAAAAGGGCTGTATAGATTAGAACCGTTGCCGACAAGATCATTAGGATAAACCATAAAAACATCGTCCCCATCTACCTGATTCCGAAAACCCTGGGGTTCATCGATACTAGTGACAAACTGCATTGTTTGACTTTCCCCTGGCATCAAAGGATTTGCCAAATCATAAATATAGTAACCCCATTCAGGATGAGCTTCTCTCAAATTTGCTCCAGGATAATTCACCTCGTCTAGTTGTAAATTAAGATAGGTCAGCAGATGAATCTCTCTAATCGGCGAATCGTTATTGTTTTCCAGGTTATACTCGCCATTAGCCACAAAATAATTCTGTTCAGGATATAATTCGACCTCTAATTTTGTTTCCGTAACTACAGGTATCGCGAGATTTTCATAATGCTTAAACCGTCTTTCCAGTTCAGCTGAAGTGTTTTTATTTCCAGGCGGTTGATAAACATTGAGAATATTGGTGTTGTAAAAAATCCAAGCTCCGACACCAACGAACATCGCGACCAAAGCAGCCAAAATTCCTTTGATCTTCTTACTCGCTAGCTTCAGCGATCGCGCCCAATATTTAACCCCAATCTCTGTACCTCGCAGCCAAAAGATAGAAACCAAGATCATTAAAATGGCAGCAAAGATACTCCAGTAGAGCACATACCAAAGATGACCAGTAAAAAACCGACCATAGCCATTCATCATAGAATAGCCAATGTCATTGGTTTTGTTAATGCGATATAAATTGTGATACCAACCCAAGGCATCTAGAGGAATTTTCGACAAAGATAACGCGATCGCGAGTCCCATGCCCAGATATTTACGACCAGTAATAACCTGGGTAAAAATGGCTAATACTGCTGTGAGATAAAAATAGGGACCATGTTCCACAAACAGCATTTTGAAGTAAAGGGGAAACTCAAAATTGTAGTAACCTGTGGCTGCTTGATAAGCTACCATAACCACCATTGCCAATAACAAGTTGATGGTAATAACGACGAATAAGGCTGTGAGCTTGGCAAAAATTAAGACGCCATTAGATACAGGAGTCGCATCGATAACCTCTTGTAATCGTAAATTGCGATCGCGCCAAATTAATTCCGCTGCATAGACAATAATGATCGCAAAAAGAATGTATTCTAAATAGATATTAGCTGCATTAACTAAGATATCCGTACTAGGATAGGAATAATGATAAGAACCAGATCCCAAAGCAGTCATGATTAGACTAACCAAGCCACAGATAGTTAATAAAATAAAAGCCTTTCCTTTTAAAACAGTCAGTGTCTCAAACCAACTACGATACAACCATTGCTTAATCGAATCATGTTGCAGATTTGGACGTACCCCATTTGCAGGGCGCATCTCATCTGCTGGGCGCAAGCCTTGCGCCCCTACAACAATTTCGTCTGCTCCTCTGCTCCTCTGCTTTTCCCCAAAATCTACCAACTTCATCCGATAACTCCAATAACTCCAGGCGATCGCAATCACACTTAAACCAATCCAACACAGACGATTTGAGATCAGGAGCGGCGTTAAAGTTGGCATTAATGTATTATATTGCTCTACTGTCCAAGTAGAAGTAGCCTCTTGTAGAGCATGAAAGCCAAAAGGATCGAAAATTGCCCATAAAGAATATTGATCAAAATTAATTACTTCAGTGCCCAGCATCATCAAAGATGCTAAATAGAGCATGACTAAGACAATCGCCCCAGCATAGGTGATTACTAAACTACGAGTTTTAGCTGCTAAGACAAATGCGATCGCACTAACGATAAATAAATTCGGAATAGTAAATACTAAATAGCTAACGGCATAGGCTCCCGGACGAAACGCTCCAATGGCAAAAGGATTTAACCCTGGTAAAAATGTCGCCAAAATCATTCCTAGCAAATAACCTGAAAAAGCCAATAAGGCGATCGCAAAAGCCGCAATGAAGCGAGTAATCAAATAATTCCATTTCCCTATTGATGTCGTTAAAATTAAAGACTCCATCCGATAGTTACTATCTCGGACAAAAGTTTCAGCCACGAAAGCGGATACTGCTAAGATGCCGAAAATCGTATACCAAATAGTTGTCTGAAATACTTGAGATGGACTATTGATATAAAAGAAAGCATTGCCTCCAGAAGCATTAGAAATCACATCTGTCATGGCAATAGTAAAAAATAAAGCTCCAACTATCCAAAATGTTGGGCGACGCAGATGATAGTTAATTTCAAAGTTGAAAATGGGAATAAAGATTGATTTCATAGGTAGCCAAAGAAGCGATTTGTCCTAAACAGATTAAGCGAAGTTTCAAACATTACAGAGGAAGTAAATCTGATTCTAATACATATTGTCTGAAAATCTTGAGAGCGATCGCTTATTTATACAAAATATGATTAAATGTAGAAAAATCTGACCAAAAAACTCATATGCGTCGGGATTCGATATTCTATAGATTATTCCAACAATATCCAGCTTTATTATTTGAATTATTGGCAAATCCACCAGAAGATCTATGCTTTACCCATAACTTCTGAAACTATTTCCTAGACTAACTTACAGCCTCTGAAGTTTGGTTTAATGTTTGCGATTTGTCCTCTTTTGTTCGCGATCGCGAACAATACGCTCTTCAGAACCCCTATCTTTAGGTAA
>JBCCYD010000522.1:0-4198 GCA_039190385.1 Cyanobacteria bacterium P01_F01_bin.143
CCAGGGCAATTGCATGAAATTTTAGATTAGCAGTTAATCGAATATTCGGGTTATAATGCATCTTTTTAACTTGATAAAAAGATGCAGATATTGAAAAGGATAGAAGAAATTTGTGACCCAAGAATGATCGGTAAAGTACAACATAATTTAAGCGCCATTATATTCGTATCGTTATGTGGTGTATTATCAGGATGCGAAGATTGGAATGATATACGTGACTACTGTAATGTAAAGAAAGATTGGCTTTCACAATATGTTTGCTTAAAGAATGGCGTTCCTTCAAGCGATACATTCAGAAGAGTTTTTACCCTACTAGATCCAGATAATATTGAAAATTTATTACGCACTCATGCAGCTGAAATAGTAGGAGCGCAGAATCCGAGTGATCAAATTGCTATTGACGGAAAAGCTTTACGTGGAAGCAAAACTTTAAGCTCTAAATGCTTACATTCAGTCAGCGCATGGTGCCATGAAAATGGCTTAATTATTGCGGAAGAGCAGGTAGAAAGCAAATCAAATGAGATAACAGCAATCCCGTTATTGTTAGAATCTTTAAATCTAAAAAACAACACAGTGACTATCGATGCAGCTGGGTGCCAAAAAAATATTGTCGCTCAAATTATTGAACAAAAAGGTGATTATGTATTAGGTCTAAAACGTAATCATCCAAATTTATACGCGGCAGTAGAAAAACATATTCTTCGCAAAGGAGAGAGTGATTCAAATCGTCTATATGACGCTTTTGATGAGAGTCATGGGCGATGTGTACGTCGTCGTTATTTTGGATATGATGTTAGTAACCTTGATAATATTCAAGAATGGTCTGCAGCAAAAACCGTTGTAGCAGTAGAAACAATATCTTCTAAGGATAATGATCCAAATCGTAGATCTTCCGCAGAATGGCGTTACTTTTTATCAAGTCATAAACCTTCTGATAAACGATTGCCAGCTTATATCCGTAACCATTGGTCCATAGAGAATAAGCTGCACTGGGTATTGGATGTACATATGAAAGAAGATAACGATCAAAAGTCAGAACGTAAAAGTGTTCGTAGCTTTGCTCTGCTGAAACGTATTGCTCTAAACATTGTTAGAACAAAAGATACCACTCCAAAAAGAAGTGTGAGACGCAAGCTAAAACATTCTGGTTGGGATAATAATTATTTACTAAAAATGTTAAGCTAGTCAAATCCTCGAGGCTAGTAATTCTAAAGATTAACTACTCTCAACGGGATCATCATTTCTGAAATTACAGATTACCCCTAAGAAATGTCAATTTTCCAAAAATTATCTGATATTTGATCTGCCTATTAAATTTTTAGAGAGGAATTTATGTATTTATGATAGAGTAATTTGGTGGTTGTAAATTTCATGCAATTGCCCTGCATTAGGAGGCGTGATAATAACAACTTACCTACATCTATAGCTCTGCGCGATAAAATCTAGAGGGTTTACGTGCCTACCATTTATTCTGACTTCGAAATGTAAGTGCTCTTTTGTTGTAGATCCGTAAGCGTCTAGTGAACCCGCTCTAGTAAAGGCAAGAAAGAGGAAGTAAGATTTCTTGATTCAATAAATCAAGGAGTTACTATGAAAAGAAGCCGTACAAACGTGTCGCGCGAGTTAAAAGAGCGTATAACATTGGAATCATTGGAGCCAGGATGTGATGTGTTTTCACTAGCAAGAAAGTATAATTTGTCGAGTTGTACAGTCAATAAATGGAGAAGAAATTATCAGAAACAGCAGTCAGAAAATACATTAACAAAATCAGATCATCAATTTATCGAATTACAGCTACCACGTAAGGAAAAGACTATCACTTTGCAAAAAGTAGAATTATTATTTGATAATCATAAATGCTGCATTGAAGGCAAGCTGGGTAGCAGTCAATTATTAAAATTAGTTGAATTAATTGAGGAGGCTGCATGTTAAGTCCAGAGAGTGGTTGTAAAATATATTTATGTACGGGTCTGACTGACATGAGAAAAGGAGTTAATGGCCTATCAATTCTTGCACAATCAGTAATATCTGATAATCTAACAACAGGAGCATTATTTGTTTTTCGTGGCAAAAGTGCAGATAAAATAAAAATATTATGTTGGGATGGCCAAGGTTTTTGCTTATATTATAAATGTTTAGATATGGGTAAATTTACCTGGCCAAAGATAAAAGAACAAAAATCATTAGCAATAACGAAGGCACAGTTGAGTATGCTAATAGAAGCGATTGATTGGAGGAATCCAGTACGTTCTGATTGCCTATCATATGTGGCTTAAAGTAACTGTTGAATGCAAATTGATATTAGTAATTTACCACCAGAAGTAGAATCATTACATAATCTCATTGCTACTCTGCATGGCAAAAATAATGATTGGGCATCTAAATATACGAAACTATCAAGACAAAATACTTCTCTTGTAAACAAGTGCACACAGCTTGCAGATGACAATAGTAAGTTGTCTGAGCAGAACAGTGAGTTATTAAATCGGATCAACAAACTAGAAGAACAGTTAGCACGTTTAAAAGCTGGGAGATTTGGTAAATCATCGGAGAAGCTGGAGCGTCAGATAGACATAGTAGAAAGATTACTTGAAGAAGAGGAAACATTACTTGGCTTTGAATCAAAAAGTAGTTTTTCTTTGGAAGATGAGGCTAAATCAAAAGGTCAGGCAAGAAGGAAGAAATTACCAGATCATCTACCAAGAGAAGACGTAATTTTACAACCAGAGAAAAAATGTGATGCCTGTGGTGGAGAAAAATTCCGTACAATCGGCAATGATATCTCAGAAATTATAGAACGTGTACCTGAGTCTTTGAAGGTAATCAGATTCATCAGACCAAGATGTGCTTGCACTAGTTGCGATAATATAGTGCAAGCATATGCACCATCGAAAGTAATAGATAAAGGCATAGCTGGCCCTGGTTTACTAGCTGAGATATTTGTTGATAAATTTTGTAATCACCTACCTGCATATCGCCAATCACAAATATACGCAAGAGAAGGAATAGAAATATCAAGATCAACCATATCAAGTTGGTTAGGTGCTGGAGCAAAATTACTAGAACCGATAGCTAATTTAATAAGAGAATATGTTCTCTCAGCGAAGCAGATTCATGGAGATGATACACCAGTAAAGGTACTGAATCCTGGAACTGGGAAGACCAAAACTGCTAGAATGTGGGTCTATGTAAATGATGGCAGGCCAAGAGGTTCAAGCTCTCCTGTTGCAGCTGGATATTACTATAGTCCTGATCGCAAAGGAGAAAGGCCTCAAGAACATTTAAAAAACTTTACCGGTATTTTGCACGCAGATAGTTATTCTGGATACAACAAATTATATGTTAGTGAAGATAATCCGGATGCAAGCATTGAAGAGGCAGGATGTTGGGCGCATACCAGACGTAAGTTTTATGATATAGCAGCCTATAATGAAAAAGCCAATATTGCCTTTGCGGTGATTGATAAAATCTCTGAGATTTACCAACTAGAAGGAAAGATTAGGGGCATGCCTGCAGATGTTAGGTTAAAGGCTCGTCAGAAGGAATCGGTGAAGTTAGTGGATGAATTATTTGCTGGATTTAAAAAAGCATATAATCAATTACCGAAAAAAAGCAGTACAGCTCAAGCTATTGCCTATGCGCTGGGTAATGAGGTTGCACTGAGAAGATTTTTAGATAATGGCAGTATTGAAATAGATAATAATGCGGCAGAGAGGGCTCTGAGATCAGTTGCAGTTGGCCGTAAGAACTGGCTGTTTGCTGGTTCCAATAAGGGCGGAGAAACAGCTGCTATCATTTACACGCTGATTGAAACTGCAAAACTAAACGACATTAATCCTGTAAAATATTTACATAAAGTGTTTGATGTTATTCAGGATTATAAGGCCAATCACTTACAGGATCTCCTCCCCTGGAATATTAAATTAGAATAGAGCAAAAATCAACCGCGGGTTTACCGGACGGTTACGAAAAGAGCAGCACGAATTACAAAAGTCATTTAATAAGGCTCAAGAAATAGAAAGGCAAAACCAGCAGCAAAAAGACAAAGACAACGATCGTGGAATGGGTGGAATGAGCCTATAGCTCGTCCTTAAGTGCTGTTAGTTCTTCTGGGGATAGCCCTGTGGAAGCTGAAATAATAGAAAGGTCAATATTTTGGCGAAGTAAATTTTTAGCAATTTCAATTTTTTCTTCAAAC
>JBCCYD010000523.1:0-4195 GCA_039190385.1 Cyanobacteria bacterium P01_F01_bin.143
CGAGCATCCGCAAGCGGGGCGAAGACAACCCAGATCGAGGCCTCGGACAAATGTCCGAGACCGTAACAGACTTGACCCGACAGAGAAGTTCGGGACACAAGATATCTCCAAGATTGAAGCAGGTAAAATTTCTGTTGCAATTCAAGATGTTGATCTAGAGAAAGTTATTAATGATGTTATTAATATGCAAATTGCTGCTATTAGGAGTAAGGGCCTAAATTTAAGATTTGTTACTTGGCACCAGAAAATATACGTTAAGGCAGATCCCGCAAAATTAAAACAAATCTTTCTCAACATATTAGGCAATGCTGTTAAATTTACAGATCGCGGAACTATTGAAATTCAGATCGCAGTTAGAGCAAAGAAAAGCTCTCTTGGTAATCAAAGTAAGAATAGTCCACTCGTTGCCAAAAATGATCTCCCCCAAACATTGGGTTTGAAAATTGCTAACTCTAGTAAGAGTAAAACAATTGAAGTTTACCAAAATAAGTTAGACAGTAAGGTTGATAATTCTCTGGAAGAAAAGGAAGTGGTTATTATCTTTCGCGATACGGGAATTGGCATTGAATTAGAGCAACAAGGGAAGTTATTTCGTCCTTTTGTAATGGCAGATGGTTCGACAACTCGTAAGTTTGGGGGCACAGGCTTAGGATTAGCGATTTCCTATAATTTGCTTGAGTTAATGTCAGGAGAAATTAGTTTACATAGTCCTGGACAAGGAAAGGGAACAATTATTACGATCGCATTACCATTGGCCGCTACGCGGAAGTAATGAGCCCATGAAGAACGCTAAGCGTTAGAAAAAGAAAATGAGAAACTAACATCAGCAGTCCCCTGATATCCTAGGGTAAGTATGCTATAACTTCTGGGTTTCCTGGCTGACTTATCGCGATCGCTTTCATTATTGCTTCCACAGGTTACAACTAAACAATCATTATTTCACTATTGAATTTTACGCCACTCTCGTGCATCAATAAATTGCGATAAATATTTGACCAAAGATAACGACAATTGCTTTTACTTCAGTGACTTTTCTAATAAATTCCAAGTTTCTTTTTGCTCTTCTAAATCTCCTGACTCCCATTCATTCAAAAGAGAGCTTAAAGCCCAATTACGCTTTTTTCAATCTCTAAATCAGGATTTTTTATGTCTTCCATTAATTTCTGCCACAAGTCTGATTGTGAATGAGACTCAGTAGTAACAGAATGAGTATTTGCTTGGGACATAATTTTTTTACTTTACTAATTCTTTTGATGATTATAGTCTGAATTGTTTCTTGTTGCGATCGCGAAGAATGCTTGTGAAGCTCTACCCGAAGGATCTCGAACCTCTCACGCAGTGACAGTCTTTGGCTGATCGCGAATAATTGGCAAACCTCTCGCTTCGTTTCTCTCTTTGCGCGCTCGCTTACAATACTATTATTACAGAAAAAACAAATTAACTAGAACTCACATGGAATTAAAAGTTGTTGTTCCTCAAATTGAATAAATAATAAGTTCGACTGCCATTTATTGTGTAACTAATAAAATATAATGAATCATCTTGCGTGAAATAGTCTAGAATTAGGGTGAAAATTGGCTTATTACTAGATCTTAAAAATCTTTCTATATAAAGATGCCAACTGTAACCAGAGAAGAGAAAATTTGCAAAATAAATGCTAGAAGTCTACCGTAAACATAAAGCTTCAAGAGAAGCCCAAGATATACCCCCTTTACCGCTGACCGCAGAACAAACATCTCAACTCTGTGAGATGCTGAAAAACCCTCCTGAAGCAGACAAAGAAGAATTACTCGCTTTACTACGCGATCGCGTACCCCCAGGAGTAGACGATGCTGCCTACGTCAAAGCAGGATTTCTCACCGCAGTAGCCAAAAAAGAAATTGCCTGCCCCCTAATTTCTCCTCAATACGCAGTAGAGCTTCTCGGCACAATGGTCGGTGGTTATAACGTTCAGTCATTAGTAGATCTCTTAAAATCTGATGATACAACCCTAGCCACAGAAGCAGTAAACGCATTAAAAAATACCCTTTTAGTATTTGATGCTTTTAATGATGTTTTAGAACTCTCTAAGGCCAATAATTATGCTAAACAAGTGATTGAATCCTGGGCAAATGGTGAATGGTTTGTATCTCGCCCCAAATTAGCCGAAAGCATTACAATCACCGTTTTCAAAGTACCAGGGGAAACCAATACCGATGATCTCTCTCCGGCACCCCATGCCACAACTCGCCCAGACATTCCTCTCCATGCCTTGGCAATGTTGGAAGCAAAAATGCCCGATGGCTTAACAACTATTGCCAAACTCAAGGAAAAAGGACATCCAGTTGCTTATGTTGGGGATGTTGTTGGCACAGGTTCCTCCCGTAAATCAGCAATTAACTCCGTTTTATGGCATTTAGGTATGGAAATACCTTTTATCCCCAATAAAAAAGCTGGTGGTTATATCTTAGGTGGCAAAATTGCTCCTATCTTCTTCAACACTGCCGAAGACTCTGGTGCTTTACCCATCGAATGTGATGTTTCCCAAATGAACACTGGAGATGTCATTACTATTTACCCCTACAAAGGCGAAATCACCAAAGAAAATGGGGATATTATTGCAACTTTCGATCTCAAACCGGATACCATCCTCGATGAAGTCCGCGCTGGTGGCAGAATCCCTTTATTAATTGGCCGAGCCTTAACCGATAAAACCAGAGAAGCTTTAGGCTTAGAAACTTCCACTCTATTTGTCCGTCCCTCGATGCCAGAAGATACAGGAAAAGGCTTCACACTAGCGCAAAAAATGGTTGGAAAAGCTTGTGGTTTACCTGGGGTTCGTCCTGGAACATCCTGTGAACCGATTATGAATACTGTAGGTTCTCAAGATACCACTGGCCCCATGACCCGCGATGAGCTAAAAGAATTAGCTTGCCTCGGTTTCAATGCCGATTTAACTCTCCAAACTTTCTGTCACACAGCAGCCTATCCCAAACCAGTTGATATTGTTACTCATAAAAACTTGCCCGATTTCTTCTCTAATCGTGGTGGCGTATCTTTAAAACCTGGGGATGGTATTATCCATTCCTGGTTAAATAGAATGTTGTTGCCAGATACTGTCGGAACTGGGGGTGATTCCCATACCCGTTTTCCCCTTGGAATTTCTTTCCCCGCAGGCTCAGGTTTAGTCGCTTTTGCTGCAGCTTTGGGCGTGATGCCTTTAGATATGCCCGAATCTGTTTTGGTGCGTTTTACTGGAGAATTACAACCTGGTGTCACTCTCCGAGATATTGTTAACGCAATTCCCTGGGTCGCTATCCAAGAAGGCAAACTTACCGTTGAGAAAAAAAATAAGAAAAATGTCTTCAACGGACGCATCATGGAAATGGAAGGTTTACCTAATCTGAAAGTGGAACAGGCATTTGAACTTACCGATGCGACGGCAGAACGTTCTTGCTCGGGAAGTACCATTAAACTCAGTGAGGAAACTGTCGCCGAATATCTACGTTCTAATGTGGTGTTACTGAAAAATATGGTAGCCCGTGGTTACAGTGATGCTCGAACAATTATGCGTCGTGTTGCCAAGATGGAGCAATGGTTAGCGAATCCTGAACTGATGTCTGCTGATGCCGATGCTGAATATGCAGATATTGTAGAAGTTAATCTCAATGAAATTAAAGAACCTATTGTTGCAGCTCCTAATGATCCTGACAATATCAAATTAATGTCGGAATGTGCAGAGGATAAAGTAGATGAGGTCTTTATCGGTTCTTGTATGACTAATATTGGGCATTATCGAGCTGCGGCGAAGATTCTTGAGGGTGCGGGAGTTGTCAAAGGAAGACTCTGGATCTGTCCTCCAACACGCATGGATGAAAAACAACTGCGAGAAGAAGGAGTTTATGGCATCTTTGCCGCCGCCGGAGCACGGACAGAAATGCCTGGATGTTCTCTCTGTATGGGGAATCAGGCTCGGGTGGAAGATAATGCTACTGTTTTCTCAACTTCGACACGGAATTTCAACAACCGTATGGGCAAAGGAGCACAGGTTTATTTGGGTTCTGCTGAATTGGCTGCTGTTTGTGCTTTGTTGGGTAAGATTCCCACGGTTGAAGAATATATGGCGATCGTGAAAGAGAAAATTGCACCTTTTGAAGGGGAGTTGTACCGTTATTTGAACTTTGATGAAATTGCAGGTTTTGAAGATGAAGGTAGA
>JBCCYD010000524.1:0-4195 GCA_039190385.1 Cyanobacteria bacterium P01_F01_bin.143
ACTGAATATTATAATACCAATATTAAATATTCTACCATTCAAAATTTGCAAACGTCCCCACAACCTAATACTCCAATTTATCAGTTGATTTCTTTGCCTTTGTTGTTCTATTTTCTTTGGAGATAAGATTTGTTTTTCTTGAATTTCATTAAAAGTTAAATCAAGTTCTTCTCTAATACTTATGCGAGCCAAATCAATAAGTGGTCTACCTAAGCTAATTAGATGAAATAATAGTTGATATAATTCTCCAAAAATCCTGACGAATCCTGTGCCTAAGCGAGATAGATCTGCCCAATACATTTCGTATACATCAACTTCTTGGGAAAAACTATCTTTATCTTCAGAATTATTATCTTTAATTTTGCCTTTTAAACATATACTATTATATGCAGTGCATTGTTGATATTTACTTAAATAGTCTTTGCTTAAATCAATATCAGATCCATAATTTTCTAATTCACTTGTCATAACCTGATTAATACGACCATGAATGAATTCGCCTCTATCATCAGGTATTATTGAATGTTCATTTCCAAATAAGATATTATGAGCTTTGGGATAATTTTTCTTAAAAGAAGAAGCAATTTCTTTTCCCCAAGATAAGATTTTTTCTTTAAGATTTTTATTATTATTGATTTGTTGCTCATCTTCCATGTCCATTTGGTTAATTTTGATAGGATTGACAGGAATCCTAATAAATCTTTCTAGAAATGGAGTGTAATCACTATTCGGATTAGTTTCAGGATTAATAAGTAGATTAGCAACTTGTCTTGCAGAATCGAATGGTTCCTGATCGGAAACTCCATGTACAGCAATTACCGCAACTTTTTTTGCTTTTTCGTTAGATGAATTAGATTCTTTCATTTTCTGATTTGTTTGAGAAAAAATACAAATTTTGGTAAATCAAAAGTAAGGCATTATATATTTTTAAATCTTGAAACCTAAATCTATAATGCCAACAATGAAAATTTGAGTTTAGGATTTCATTCCAAATTATCTAGACTCATAAATTCAATTAAGAAATTTACAAATACTAAATGTTAACCCTGAGTTTTCTGTATTGTTTGATTCAGAATTTCTTCCAAGACTTCTTTTATAGTGCTCAACACATTTTTGCCTGTCTAGAAAGATTTGTTTTTTATTTTCACTAAAGATTTGGTTGTTATCTTTACCTATACTTCTAGTTGGATACTTAAGTGCTAATCCCATAACAGTTGGCGTAATATAGGAGTTTGTAAGTAGGATACTTTCGTGATAGACAGATTGAGTATCTTTCTCCCAACTAAACAATTTTCCAATTACAGGAATATCATCAAAAATACCTCGCCATATAGTCCCAATAACGGGAACATAACCCCTTCCACCATCAATACTACTTTGATTGGAAAATGTAGATATGGTGAATAAATCCACAGCATCAACATAAACAGTAGTATTTACTGTATGCTCTGTGACTCTGGATAAATTGACCAAAGGTAATGAATCCTCATTTGCTTCAGATGTTCCTTCTAGAGGATCTCCAACAGTTAGATTCAAACTAAGTTCGGCGGAAGACATATTCCGAAGAACATAAGGCGTAACCGTTAGGTTTGGGCCACTAGCCCCTAGAGTTAGACGCTGTGTTCTATTTGGATTGTCATAAGCGGCTAAAATTCCCAAAAAGCTTGACAGTGGTAAAGGTCCAACTGTTGGTTCCAAAGTAATGCCTTGAGTTAGAGTGGTGCCATTTGCTGATTGATTGGTATCATTTGACGCTTGATTAGTGCCATTTACTGCTTGATTAGTACCAGGCGCTAAGTTAATTGGAGTAACTAAATTAGGTAGTATTCCCTCAATAATATCTTTGTTTGCACTAGCTGCTTGAAGTAGCTCCATCAAACGTAGGGGCGGCGTAATGTCAAAGTTACTTTGAACTTCTCCCGTTACCGAAGAAGGTAATCCGCTTAAACCTGCTACTGTGGTTTTTCCTATTTGTGCATAGGTGACGCTATTGTACCCTCTGACTATTTCACGAATATTATCCAGAGTAGGTAGCATAAACATATTTTCAATATCTCTATTTATAATGTTCATCACTGCTCTTAGCTGAGTATTCAAAACATCCGCAGTTTGCTGAAGAGAATGAGGATCAAAGCTATTTGGCCTTTCGATTAAGTCTGAATAATGAAGAGCAAAATCAAGGATTGCTATACGTGCAGCTATTGCATCTGCAATAGGAACATTTTTATCGTTTTCCCATTTACAAATGGGTTCTTGAATTTGGGGATTAGCGGATGAATTATTAAATGTGGCGGAGATATTATCAGATTTAAGTTTTAGTCCACGAGAGCGAAAAAAACCTTCAAAAGGGCATAAATCTAATTTTCGTAAAGCATCTGTATAGTCCTTAAATCTTGCTTGTTTAAATTTTTCGGACATTGCATTTGCTATTTTTTCACCAGTCTTTTTATCATTAGTTGCACTTAGCAAAATAAGGATATCAGTTAAAGTTAGTGGGCGATTAGCATCTAAGGCAAATTCATAACCAAGACCATTTTCTAAAATTGCTTTGAAATCTTCATCTATTTTGTCATCGTCTATAGTTCTTGCTAATTGCTGCATAGTAGAATAAGTTTCTTGGATAAGAAGTTGCGTCTTGCTTATCTCCTTCCTCACTTCAGACATTGCCTTAGCCATTTTCTTCGGTTGATCGCTAGATACCTGTATTCCATAAATCTCCATATTGATGCCTGGACGAGGTAAATCCATTGCAGCGATTATCCGATAAACATGCTCTATGAATCTTGTCTCCCCATTGAGAATTAATGTATCGTTACCATAGTTCGTTACGTATAACGGGCAATCATTATTATCAGTTTGATTACTATCAGTTTGATTAGTATTATTTATTAAATCTTTTGCAAATTGCACAATATTTGAAGCATTTCGTAAATAGTGTAATTTCAAAGGAAAAGACTTAGCTTCATCAATATCATCGATTTTTATACCCGATTCCTGTAATTGTTGTTCTGTTATGCCTTTCTGTCTTAAGTATTGTTGATTGATTTTTTGTTTTAAACTTGATGAGATGTTAAAGCAAGCTAATTCTCCCAGAGAATCTAGATTATCAGTTGACGGTGTTACAGTTTCAACAGGATCAGGGGGAAGAATACCTTGAGCTTGAGCAGAATGACTCCACCCGACAAAGACAGAAAAACTAATTAAAAACAATGTAAAATTTTTACTAAAATGCATATTGATTATTACTCCTCACAAATAATATTTATCTTTATCTTTGCTTTAATAAAATTCTATTTTTTCAAGATATATTGATTAATTTTTCTCATATAAATTGCAGATACGCAGTTATAAAGAGTAAGTTTTCTTAGTTAACAAATATTAAGTTTGTAACTTTTGATAGGACAAAAAGACTATTTTAGATATTTTATCAAGAGTTATTTTGGTTTTTTATACTTAAGATTACGAGTTATTACAAAATAATTGTTGCTTGCATAAAAAATAAAATTAGAACTGAGGAATGGTTAGGAGTGAAAAACTTAAAACAAATTAATTTTATTAATGAACGATTTTCCGCCAAAATCCGAAGCTATTACGATTGCTCAAAGCAACGGACATGTCACAAAACAAGAGCGATCGCCTGAGTTAGAAGTATTAATTACTTATCTGGTTAACTATCTCAAACCTAGAGTATTAACTGATTTGCAGGAAAAAGTCTTGCGGGGAGCTTGGGATGGGAAAACCTATCTCAAAATTTCCGAAAAAACCTTTAATGATCCCGACTATCTTAAAGGCATTGGGGCAAATATTTGGAAAATCCTCTCAAAAGCATTGTCAGAAAATGTCACGAAAAGGAATATCAAGTTAGTTACCAAACGCAACTATCAGAAACTGTTAGAAATTAATCAAAAAACTCAACAAGAAGCAAGAAACATACCAAAAGTTACTAATTTTGTCTCAAATACAGCTATTTCATCTAAAGAAACTGTTACAACTCAGCATCAAGATTGGGAAGAAGCTATTGATATTAGCAAGTTTTATGGGCGATCGCCAATAAGCCATTTTTCTAGATTAGCTAATTCTGTAGTTCGCCCATAAAACTTGCTAATATCAATAGCTTCTTCCCAATCTTGATGCTGAGTTGTAACAGTTTCTTTAGATGAAATAGCTGTATTTGAGACAAAATTAGTAACTTTTG
>JBCCYD010000525.1:0-4193 GCA_039190385.1 Cyanobacteria bacterium P01_F01_bin.143
CCAAAGACGCTGTAACCCTTGGGAATGAAGTTTATTACTGATGTAGGAACGAGCTACCCCTGCTGTGCCTTCAGGACGGAGGGTAATAAAGCGATCGCCTCTATCCTTGAAAGTATACATTTCCTTGCCCACGATATCTGTTGCTTCCCCAATTCCTCTTTCAAACAAAGAAGTTTGCTCAAAAATCGGCACTCGAATTTCACTATAAACAGCTCTAGTGAAAATTTCTCTAGCAGTTTGTTCAATTAGCTGCCAGTAGCCCACATCCTCTGGCAAGATATCTTTCGTTCCCCTTAATGCTTGGATCATTCTTTTCCGCAAACAGTTACCAGTTATCAGTAAACTATAGTTGCCATATTTTTAGCAAAAATTTTGTCTCAAGTCAGGAAATAGCAACAAAAGGGATGGCAAAATTAACCGAAATCCTGTACATATAGAAAAGGTAAGCATTTATACATATTTGTCACAACTCAGCGCGATCGCTCCGAGCGAATATCTCGCTAATTTTTCATAACCCAGGAAGTACAGACATGGATTCTAGCCATATTCAATTTTGCCTTGATAAATCGCAAATAGACTTTAATCAAATTCAAGAATTATTCGTCTTAGGAGCATTTTGGGCACAAGAGCGAACCGTTGAAGATATTAAAATTGCGGTAGAAAATAGTGATCCTGTCGTTACAGTTTGGGAGCGCGATCGCATTATTGGCTTCGCCAGAGCAACTTCTGACTGCGTTTATCGTGCGGGAATTTGGGATGTGGTAATTCACCCAGAATATCGGGGAAGAGGTTTAGGCGGAAAATTGGTAGAGACAGTATTAGCTCATCCCAAGGTTAATAAAGTAGAAAGAGTTTATCTCACCACAACTAATCAAAAAAACTTTTACAAAAAAATTGGCTTTAAACAAAACAGCAGCACCACAATGGTCTTGGAAAATTCCCGCCTAGAAAATGTAGCTTCTTTATTAGAACAACAAGCTCAAACAAGATAAGAATTAAACTGATAACTTTTTGTTGTACGGGCGAAGGGCCCTTCGCCCCTACTGTTCACTGTCTACGTTTTCTTCCCAGAATACGCGACTACGATTCGGTGCAATATTTGGGCTATATTCTTCCATCAAGATTTGAGTTTGCTCAGAATCAAAATTGCGGTTCATTTCCTCACGCAAAATCTCGACTCTTCTTTCGGTTTCTTCCACTTGAGAGCGGATTTCCTTTAACTTGGCTTTCTGAGAAAGATGGTAAGGAACTAACCTGATCACAGAACCGATAGCAACAACTCCAATTACGAAGCTAAAAAATAACTTCAGACTAACTTCTGCTACAACGCCTTGCTGTAGGGGATATTTTCTTAGTTTACGAGTTGGTTGATTGTGCTGGACAGAACTAGAAACAGTTGGATTGGGATTTTTTTTGTTCGGGGTTTTCATAAATTCCCCACCAGGAATCTAAATTGGGACTCCAGAATAGCAATTTTCGAGAAATCCTGCCAATCCAAAAAGTAGGTATTTTTTAGACTGAGGGGAATAGATAATGAAAAATTATTCGGGTTTCCATAAATGCAATCGGAAAGTCCAACTAGTACACTAAAAAAATAGACATTAATATGTGGCATTTTGTTGGCATATTTTGAATCTATATTAAAAATAACAATAAGCACTTATAACTAGATGATTCCAACCGTTATTGAATCCTCAGGTCGCGGAGATCGCGCATTTGATATTTACTCTCGCTTACTTAGGGAGAGAATTGTCTTTTTGGGACAGCAGGTAACTGATGAAATATCAAACTTAGTAGTCGCTCAACTTCTGTATTTAGAGGCGGAAGATCCTGAAAAAGATATCTATCTCTATATTAATTCTCCTGGTGGTTCTGTCTCGGCAGGGATGGGAATGTTTGATACCATGAATCAGGTTAGTCCTGATGTCTGTACTATCTGTATTGGCTTGGCAGCTAGTATGGGAGCATTTTTGTTAAGTGCTGGAGCTAAGGGTAAACGCATGAGTTTGCCGAACTCAAGAATTATGATTCACCAACCTCTTGGTGGTGCTCAAGGACAAGCAACAGATATCGAAATTCAAGCTAAAGAAATTTTGTACTTGAAGAATAAACTAAATCAGCATCTGGCAGATCATACAGGACAGCCCTTATCGACAATTGAAGAAGATACCGAAAGAGATTTCTTTATGTCTTCAGAAGAAGCTAAAGAGTATGGTCTCATTGACCAGGTAATTACTCGTAAGCCTTCGGCAAGCAATCCTCCTGAAATTAACTAATTGCTATTTGGATAGAAGACTGAGTTATTTTGTCATACCCAGTAACTTAGTCTTCTGTGTGATTTATATAAACTTTTGTAAATATTAATTGTATTGGCATAGTTGCCCAAAACATTACTCCATAACATTTAATGACCTTTTTATAAGTAAAACAAATAATTTATTAATATTAGCAGATAGTTTAAGAATATATACTTAAGTAGAAATACTACTTTTATAAATACAACTATCGTGTTACACCGAAATAAAACATTTCCCCTTACTGTCGTTCTTTTGTTGAGTATGGGAGTGGCGTTGGAACCAATTCGCGCCCAAGAAAATCAAAATTTAATTATTGCTCAAACCGCAGCAACATCTTTTTCTGTACCAGATGAACTTCCTGAAGGATCTGCGATCACAATTAGTGGTAGTGAAAATGCTGTCCACATTAGCAATAGCCTCAAAGAAAAGTTTGAAGACCAGTTTAGTGGTACAACTGTCGAATTAAACTCTACTGATTCTGATTCCGCATTAAAAGCTGTGGCTGATAAAGAAGCTGAGCTAGCGGCAATTAGTCGTCCTTTAACTGCTGCGGAAGAAGCTCAAGGTTTCAAACCAGTAAATATTAATCGTGAGAAAATCGCTATCATTGTCGGGGAAAATAATTCTTATAATGGCAGTTTAACTATTGAGGATTTTGCCAAGATTTTCCGTGGGGAAATAACCAACTGGTCAGAAGTTGGCGGAGCGGCAGCACCAATTAAGTTGGTAGATCGTCTAGAGACAAATGATACTCGTCGCTCTTTCCCTAACTATCCAGTATTTCAGAATGCAGAATTTACAGCTGGTGCTAATGCTACGGTATATGAAAATGCGGAAATTACCGCGATCGCCAATGAATTAGGAAATAACGGAATATCTTACGCGCCAGTAAGTGTAGCGAAGAGCTTAACAGGAACTAAAGTTCTAAAAATGCATAAAACTTTACCTGATGATCCTCGTTATCCTTTTTCTCAGCCCAATCTTTACGTTTATCAAGGCGAACTTTCTCCGGCAGCTCAAGGTTATTTAGGTTTTGTAACTGCTGGTGCTGGTCAAACAATCATCAATCAAGAGATCGTCACTGGACAACCTGCACTTGACGCAAAATTACCTTCTGTTGAGACTCCTGAGGTTAATGTCGATGCGCCACAAGTGGATGCAGAATTACCTTCTGTGGAAGCTCCCGATGTTGATGTAGAAGCGCCACAAGTGAATGCAGAATTACCTTCTGTGGAAGCTCCCGATGTTAATGTAGAAGCGCCACAAGTGAATGCAGAACTACCTTCTGTGGAAGCTCCTGATACTAATGCACAAGCACCAACAGTAGAAAGTCCTGGTGCTATTAATGCAACTCAAACTGGAAGTAACTGGTGGTGGTATTTACCTTTACTGGGTTTAATTCCTCTAACTTGGTTTTTGATTAGTAGAGGCAAAGAAGGTCAAACGGTAGCAAGTCAAACTGCTGTTAGGGAGAGAGAATTAGTTGGTGCTGGTGTGGGCGGCTCATCTTCAGAAGTAGAAGTCGACAATAATGCCAGTGGCAATAACTTTGCAACAGGAGCAGCAATTGCTACAGGACTTGGTGATGCCGCGATCGCGAGTCGTCGCAAAAAGCAACCTAATGTACCAGACTTGCCTGATGTTCCTGATATTGAAACTCCCGATTTACCAAATGTTGGCGGTGCTGTTGAAGGTCTCAAGGGCAAAATTGGTGATGTTACTCCTGATCTGAAGACCCCTGATTTACCTGATGTTGGTGGTGCCGCTGAAGGTCTCAAAGGCAAAATTGGTGGTGCTGTTGAAGGTGTTAAAGGCAAAATTGGCGATATCACTCCTGATATCAAGGCTCCCGATTTGCCTGATGTTGATGGTGCTGTTGAAGGTGTTAAAGGAAAA
>JBCCYD010000526.1:0-4189 GCA_039190385.1 Cyanobacteria bacterium P01_F01_bin.143
AGAATTATTATTGTCTGCGATCGCAAATATGAACTAAAATTAGCTAAATGAATTTAATCGAATTACAGAGAAAGTGGATGAATTAATTTTGGTCATATTTCACATAGTCATCACCCCAGGTGTAACCCCTAGCCTCTCTTATTTGTTTAAAGGTTAAAATCTGTTTATTCACTGCACCACTAAGCATAACTAACTGTACATAGTATAGTATCTCTGTCAAGAAAGTTACAAATTCCTCGATGCATTCAATATTCAAGCAAAGCAAGTGCTTTTGCTTTGATTTTATCTACGTCAATTAACTTGATTAACTCTTGTTCATCATATGCCCCACCAAAAGCTTCGATCGCAGCTCCTTCTAGGGCAAGCTCAAAAGCATCATTGATTATCTCGATTAAATCTGATTGTTTCGCATAATACCCACCAGCCCTGCGCCTCTTATTAGTTCTATTAATCTGTTTTACCGAATTATTAATCGAGAGTTTCCAAGATTTAGTAAGTCTTTTTTCCGCATTTTCTTTAATCAAATGTAGAAGTAAAACAATCATATAGCTAAAGATTTTGTTGAATTTATCTTCTACCGACATTTCTTCTAACTCATCAACAATTTGCAGAGCCGTTACCAGATCATGTTTTTCAATACTCTCCCTTAGTTGTATTAACTCTTCCATTTAATCAATCTTTGGTAATACTTAATATATGTAGATACGTACCTTATTTTTGACTTATTTCCTGTTCAGCGACAAATAAATTATAATTGCTTAATAATTGGTATCATCGCCATAACTATTGCAGGTATGGATGGTTAAATTATGCTCTATCCCATTTGGATATCCAGCAATCGCAAAAGTTCTGGAATATTTATTTCCAGAAAATCTCGATAAGAGATCCCCTTGACGATTCGCTACAAAATTCTAACAATTAGTCATACAGTAAATTATGAAAGACCTCACTCGTTACCGAAATATTGGCATCTTTGCCCATGTAGATGCTGGAAAAACCACCACAACCGAAAGAATCCTAAAATTAACTGGTAAAGTTCATAAGATCGGTGAGGTGCATGAAGGAGAAGCTACAACTGACTTCATGGATCAAGAGCGAGAAAGAGGCATTACAATTCAGTCTGCTGCAACTAGCTGCTTCTGGAAAGACCATCAACTAAATATTATTGACACCCCTGGTCACGTTGATTTCACCATTGAAGTATATCGCTCCCTAAAAGTACTTGACGGTGGTGTTGGTGTATTCTGCGGTTCTGGTGGAGTTGAACCTCAATCTGAGACCAACTGGCGTTATGCCAACGATTCTAAGGTAGCTCGGATTATTTATGTCAATAAACTAGATCGTACTGGTGCCAATTTTTACAGTGTTGTCAAGCAAGTAAAAGAAATTCTGGCTGCGGAACCGTTGGTAATGGTTTTACCTATCGGAATCGAAAATGATTTTGTCGGTGTAGTTGATCTATTAACCGAAAAAGCTTGGGTTTGGGACGAGTCTGGTGATCCCATGAACTATGAGCTTAAAGATGTTCCCGAGAATATGGTGGATGATGTTGCAAAATATCGTGAAATGTTGATCGAAACTGCGGTAGAACAAGACGATGATTTGATGGAAAAATACCTCGAAGGAGAAGAATTATCCATTGATGAAATTAAAGCTTGTATCCGTAAAGGTACTCGCGAATTGGCTTTCTTCCCCACCTATTGTGGATCTTCTTTCAAAAATAAGGGTGTTCAGTTAGTTCTGGATGCAGTAGTTGATTATCTTCCGAACCCAACTGAAATTGCTCCTCAGCCTGAAGTTGATTTAGAAGGTAACGAGACTGGTGTGTTGGCTTATGTCGATCCTGAAAAACCTCTAAGAGCTCTAGCGTTCAAGATTATGGACGATCGCTTTGGTGCTCTTACTTTCATTCGGATTTATTCAGGAACTTTGAATAAAGGTGATACAGTCCTCAATACTGCTACAGGTAAAACTGATCGTGTTGGTCGTTTGGTAGAGATGCATGCTGATTCTCGCGAAGAAATCACATCAGCTCAAGCGGGTGATATTGTCGCGATTGTCGGGTTGAAGAATATTCAAACCGGTCATACACTTTGCGATCCGAAAATTCCTGCCACCTTAGAACCCATGGTGTTCCCCGATCCTGTGATTTCCATTGCGATCGCGCCTAAGAAAAAAGGCGGTGCGGAGAAAATGGGCTTGGCACTCAGCAAAATGGTCCAAGAAGATCCTTCCTTCTATGTGGAAACTGACCAAGAAAGTGGTGAAACCATCATCAAAGGAATGGGTGAGTTACATCTAGATATTAAGGTTGATATTCTCAAGCGAACTCACGGGGTTGAAGTTGAAGTTGGTAAGCCTCAAGTTGCCTATCGTGAATCTATCACTAAGATTATTGATGATTCTTATACTCATAAGAAACAATCTGGTGGTTCGGGTCAATTCGGTCGTATCGACTATACTATTGAACCTGGTGAACCTGGCAGCGGATTCCAGTTTGAATCTAAAGTAACTGGTGGTAATGTTCCTCGTGAATTTTGGCCTGCGGTACAAAAAGGATTCGAGAACAGCATTGATAAAGGCGTCTTGGCTGGATTCCCCTGTGTGGATCTTAAATTTACCCTCACAGATGGTGCTTTCCACCCCGTTGATTCCAGTGCGATCGCGTTTGAGATTGCGGCTAGAGCTGGTTACAGACAATCTATTCCTAAAGCAAAGCCCCAGTTGCTTGAGCCTATTATGAATGTTGATGTCTTCACTCCAGAAGATCATATGGGAGATGTAATCGGTGATCTTAACCGTCGTCGAGGCATGATTAAATCTCAGACTACTAATCCTATGGGTGTTCGCATCAAAGCCGATGCACCTTTAAGTGAAATGTTTGGTTACATTGGTGATTTGCGGACAATGACTTCGGGTCGTGGTCAATTCTCTATGGAATTTTCTCACTATGCTCCTTGTCCTAAAAATGTTGCTGAGGAAGTAATTAAAGAAACTAAAGAGCGCGAAGCTGCGCTTGCTAAGTAGTTTTGCGAATAGCTAATAGCTAATGGCTAATTGCTATTAAATTTTTGATTGGTTCAGGAGAGAATTTAACTCTTTCTGAACCTTTTTTTATGCAAATAGGACAATGACTACAGATATGCGATCATGCTAAGAGATCGTTTGTATGTCAAATGGAGATTGTAGATGACTATCTTTGAATTACTAACGCTTTCAGCAAATTATCGCGAGGTAAAGTACATTTTGTTTAGTCCAGAAACGAGTGGGTTTACACCATCACCTGGAAAATGGGAGCTTAAAATACTATTTAGGAATTTTGATAGTAATAAGTGGCAAAGCTACAAAAACAATCTTGCTACACTTCAAATAGCTGAGGAGCAGTCAAATATTTGGGCTAATCCCCAGGGGGAAAATATTATGATAGAAACAGATGAAAATTTTAAATACAGAGATCGGCTCATGGATACTGTTTAGCCAATAAAAAATCAGTTATGATAATTCTTTTATTTCTTATAATTTCTTAATGTAGTTTTTTTGGATAAAGTCTTATGAACAAAAAACAGAAAAATGTTCAACAATCATCTTTTGGTAGTGGAGAAATTCAAGGTGATTTAAAAATCAATTTTCAAGCTCCCGTTTTTGGGATTGCTGGAAATGTAGAAGGTAATCAAAATATCAATACTTTAGGAAATGAAAAACACAACTATATGAGCTTTATTTCTCAAATACAAAGGCTTCTTGTTGTGGAGAAGCAAGTTTATAATTTATCCCGCAATGAAGAGTTTGTAGACTTCAACTTTATAGGATTTAAAGAAACTGCTGCAACAATAGATTTTGTGGCTTTTGTAAAAGCAGATAACTTAACTGAAAGCAAGATCGTTAACTTACGTGATTCATTTTTTAATATTACGCAAATTGTCTCTTATGATTTTGGACTAAAATCTTTAGGAAGAAAGCCCAATGGTTTGCTATGTTTCGTATTTGAAGATAGCTTACCTAATCATTTAGCTAATTTTGTTAAAAAACAGACTAAGATTTCCAATTTTACAAAAGAGGCTGTTATTGTTTCTTGGGCAATAGATGTTAAGCGTAAGAAAATCTATACCCATAACAATCCAGTATCAGTTTTGCCTCCTGTATGGATTTTAGAAGGATTGGTATTCCCTGGATTAGATTATCTCAACTC
>JBCCYD010000527.1:0-4182 GCA_039190385.1 Cyanobacteria bacterium P01_F01_bin.143
AATACTAGTGTGGATAACCTCATCCTAGTTTAAAGTAATCGTTATTTGAAATAATCTAAAAGTTTGAAACCTAGTTTTCTTCTGTTGTAGTTATAGGAGAATAAGCCAAATAACAATTGAGATAAAATTAATTTGAATAGAAATCTTTTGACTAAATTTCGTAGACCAAATTTAGTTAGAATAAAAATTATTAGTATTGCGATCGCGAAAACTAACACTGACACGATCGCGTTAAACCCGAAAATATTCAACAGAAAATGAAAAATCAAGATTGCGATCGCGAAAGTAATAAGCAAAGGTACAATCCAAAATAGCCAATAGCTTTTTTTGGGGAAGGTCAAAGGTAATTGTTGAAAAACTTGATCAATAGACCAATAATGAGCTTCAATTATTTTTTCTAGTAGAGAAAGATTAGAGAGAAAGTCGTGACGAATTTGTTGGGATATTTGACCTTGAATGGAAATATTACTACTGATTACTGCTATTTTCTGTTCTCCTTGGCAATAGTAGCTAGTAAAATCTAAGCCCGATCGCATTATATTATGGCATTGGCAAAGACTGTAATATCTTAAATTAGTTAATAACTCATCATCAAAAGACAAAGAATTATTATTATCTTGCATCTGCGCGATTGCGTCTAAGTTTTCTGGATCAAATTCAAAGTTAACTTGTTGTGGAATCGTCCTTTTACGAGAAACCCTTTGCTCTTCAAGACTAATATAAAAGTTATTAATAATTTGCAGTCTATTATGATTTTCTTCCATTCAAATATAACTATTAGTTAATTAATAAATGTTAAATGTTAAATATTTTAAGGATAAAACCAAAAAACTGATGCCATTGTTTTTCCCCTGCAAATATACCCTTATTATGCAAGTCAATAATGATCTTTTGCTCTTGACTATCTAGTTCAAGAATTTCGGTGGCATAGCAATTAGCAATTTTGCCATCTATTTTAATAGAAGTTTGAGCATAAGTAAGATCTGTAGGGAATTTGTGAGCGATCGCATCTTCTGAAGTTATAGCTGAAGCTTTACGGTCTAAAAGAGTTTTTTGTTTTCCTAATTGTTTTAAAGTAATGAGAAATTGCGGTTCCCGTAGCAATTGTTGCAGAGCTTTCTGATCGCGATCGCGCACACTTTCGCTTGATGGCAATCTGCTGGGAATAGCATCCCACTGAGTCGCAGAATTAGCGAGAATAGGCAAATCCGTTTGAACTTCGGCTTTTAAGCGAGAATTATATAATTTGCTATCAGGATCTATCAAAAGCAACGCATATTGCAATTCCAAACGACGACGTAAATCAAGATAGCGATCGCATAAACTTGCCTCTATTGCTCTTTCCTGCAAATAGTCAGGAGAGATTTGATAAATAGCTTGATAGACTTCCCAAGGAATAAAAACTTCTGGGGTAATCTCCTCCACAATAGTGGTACTCACTTCTAATGCGGGAATCTCATCTAAGAGCGAATTCACAGAAGTGAGCCATCCATCAAGGCTTGATGGAGCCAGAATATTATGAGAATTAGTATTTCTTTTGGTAGCCACAACTATAGGAAAAAATACTGTAATAAATTAACTTAATACTCCTAGGGATTATTTGGTTTATTGGGAATAAATACCGTTTCTTTACCCCAATCTTTGGCGTCTTCCACATCAATAGATTCCAAATTCAGAATCTCTTCTTCTACTGTAGAATCATCATCATCTAACCATTCTCCCCAGTCTTCATTATCATCATCTGTAGTCTGGGAGCTTTCTTCATCGTCGATTCCTAAACCTACCAAAGATAACAAAGTATCAGTAAGATCATCATCTTCCTCGGCCTCTGATAAATCTTGTTGGGTAACTACAGGAGCAAAGCCATTGGAATTAATATTTTGTTCCTGATTTGGTTGGTTAACAGTTGGAGCAATAACAGGAGACGGTTCGATGGCAATGGGCGAAGGGGGAATTTTGGGCAAGGGATCTAATAATGGGATCTGCTGCAATGGCTCCCCATTTTGTTGTTGTTGCCACAGTGTCATTAAGCGAAACATCTGTTGCAGACTTCGTAAATTCTCACTAATTGCTTGATGTCCCTGATTGATTTGCTCACTATGGAATTTTTGAACTGCACCGTAGAGACTATCTCCCATCAAATCTTCACCAATGGAATTGGCAATTTTTCCTTCTACCAAATTGACATGGGTTTTTAAACATTTGCCTTTGGGAGGTTGAGCCGAGTTATCTTCGGGGGAGGAGATCCAAGTGGTGATATGGAGTTCGGGAGCATTACCCATTGCGATAACGAGGGCCTCATTCAATTTTCCTTCGCGAAGTGCTTTTTTGAATTCTGTGCTAGATGACATTTCTTTTATCTTCCTATTAAATTCAATGATTAATTGTGGCTATCTTGAATCAAGGTTTGTTTGGATTCAGCAATTTGGGGTTTTGTCATTTCCGACATTGTGCTACTAAAGGTAGCTAGCATAGCTTGGAGACTGGCAAGATTATTTAGTAAGATCTCTCTGCCTTGTTGCACTTGTTCTAGATGTAATTTTTGCAGTTCGATGTATGCGGGATTAGTAGCAAATTCTCGACCAATTTCGTTTTCAATTTCACCATCTACGATATTGATTCTAGTTCGCATTCGATAGCCTGGTTTGGAGCTGTCGTCTAGTTCGTTGATGTCGCTTGAGGCAACCCAGGTAGTAATATTAAGTTCGATCGCTTCGCTCATGGCTACTGTTAAAGCGTCAAAGATTTGTCCTGATGCGATTTTGCCTCTAAATTCTTCTAATGCTGTCATAGGTTGTAAGTAGCTTTGCAGAAGTATATTATCTAGGTCTACGCCAGCATTTTACTGTTGCGATCGGAAAACGACCTTAAATTACCTTTGATTCTTAACATTTGATGATCTGTTAAGGACAAATGCAATATTTATAGTTCCTTAATTCAGAGACGCCATTGAGTTAAACTTAATTTCTCGGCACTCTGCACACTGCTAGAACGCTTCTTAATCTCTTCTATCGGCAACAGTAAAGTCTCTTCTATTTCTTGGCGCACTTCAAGGCTTACATAACATTCGTGGTGCAAACATTGGGTTAGTAGTTGGTTCGCACGATAATACTTTTCTAGTAAGGTTTTTTGTTCTTCGCTAAATTGCCAATCATGCCCAATATTTTGATATTTAGTCATTGCATTTCTGAACTCTTTTGCCCAAGCTAAACCATTTTCTTGCCACCATTCTTGAATTTCTATTTCTTTTGTATTTTCTTCGTCAGGAAATCTCTCTTTAAGTTTCAGTAATACTTCATGCAGTTGAGAATTACATTCTTCGGCTAGTTTGAGGTTGAGTTTGATGTTTTGATTTTGATTAAGACATAAGTATAGATACAAGTCAAGGCTAAGATTTAAATTTTCTACTAGAGGAAGATTTTGACTAACATAAAGATTAAGATTTCTTCTAGGCTTAGGATTTCTATTCAGATCAAGACTAAAATAGATTATTCGAGACAAAGTAAGATCTGTAGCTGTGTAAAAATCATAATGATCCTGAATTTGCTGAGTGTGCTCTGCTTAATATTTAATATTTGCTGCTGTAGTTTTCGTATTTAACCACTGCAAATACTTTTGTAACTCTTGATGATCTGCCAATAAGTTATCGATTTTTGTCTTCATTAACAAAACCAATCTCTCCGCATTAGAAGACATAGAAACAGCTAACAAAAATACCTCAAGCCAACGTTTATCAAAAAGATGGCTAACTAATTCTTGTAAAGCTTCCTCAGCAGATTGACGAACAATAATAGTTTCCCGTGCCGTAAAATATTCCTGAAAAGTGATATGGGAAAAAGAATAAATATTTTTAGCTCTAGCTACCAATAAACCATGCTGCGCTTCAATATTCCGTAAAATTATTCCACTATCCCCCTGTAAAGCTTCATCATCTAAACTTGCCCCAGGTAAATTCCGAATATATTCACTAATGCACTTTTCCAGTTTATCTTGTTTAAAGAAATATTCTCCAGTTACAAAACTATTCCAAGCAATCTTACTCAATAGACCTCTTGCAAAATAGATAAGTATTTAAATTATTAAGATAATAAGGAATCTTAAGCTGATAATGATAGTTCGTAATTATAAATAGCGGAGAGAAGATTGCAACGCAAGCCATAACGCCGTCTTCGATTACGATAT
>JBCCYD010000528.1:0-4147 GCA_039190385.1 Cyanobacteria bacterium P01_F01_bin.143
ACGCTATCTTCAAAACTGTTGGAAGAACAAGTATTTCTTAGGTCACTAAATTCATTTTCTGGTAATAGATAAAGATCAAGATTGTTTAATCCGCGATCCAGAAAATTTTCTCCAATATCATATTTGTCATTGCGGTTAAGATCGTTAAGCATGACAAAGCGATCCCAAGCTAAAGAAATGGCGGCATAGCTTCCGGCTTCTAAAGGCTGGTCTAGATAATAATCTTGATAATTCCCTACATTCACCTGATTGTAATCCCAAGCGATCGCGGGAACATTGGACTCAGGGCCATATTCTCCACCACTAAATTGTTGATAACCACGAAAAATATTAAGATGTCCTGTTCCCATTTCAATATCCAAAGGCACTCGGGGATTCTGATAGGCATCAGAATCTAACCAGGTTTTGTTCTTTTCACTTAAGACAGTTCGTTCCATTCTCAGTAAAAAACCATCGCCGGAATCCTTTATCTTATCCGCAGAATTCAACAAGACAGCTTTCATCACTTCATGACGACGGGCATCTAAACTCCAATTAGGAAGAGACTGACTAATATTGCGATCGCCATATTCTTGCAACAAAGCTACCGATGCCGTGATATGGGGAGCAGCAAAACTTGTGCCGCTAATAGCTTCAGCTTGGCCATTTTGACCATAGACTTCAATATTACTTCCCGGCGCTACGAGACTGACAGCTCTGCGATCGCCAACATTAAT
The DNA here is from genome assembly GCA_039190385.1 of Cyanobacteria bacterium P01_F01_bin.143. Lineage (GTDB taxonomy): Bacteria > Cyanobacteriota > Cyanobacteriia > Cyanobacteriales > Xenococcaceae > Xenococcus. The sequence continues at coordinate 717 of JBCCYD010000528.1, forward strand.
TTCTCTGGCAATGGTACTACGCCCAATTCCCACAGGAAAGGAACTCAAATTAGCAAAATCGACCTTAATAAATTTTCCCTGCCTTTTCGTTGAATAAGCAGTAGTGATCCCATTAAAATGATCTGTAGGAATCGGAATTCCTCCGTGACCTTGATTCCCAGCAATCACGTATAAAGTGTCGTGAACCCTGGATGACCAATCAATGCATTCGGTGAGTAAAGCCTTGCCATCTAACTGGGCATCTTCACGCTCATCTCTTTCCAAGGATTCACCAAAACTAAAATTAATGGCTCTTAGATCCCCGCTATTTTGCAGCGCAATATGCTGAGTTGCCAGACATTCTTGAGCTTGTCCGCCAATGGTAAAAGAACCAACCGCAGTAGCATAGAGATTGGCTTTTGGGGCAACTCCTCGTAATTTTTTATCTTGACCAATCATGACACCAGCAACCTGAATGGCATGATTATCAAGATTCTCTTCTGATATGGCAGGGCGATCGCGGAAAAATACCGCCTTCGGCGCGATCACCCTATTGCGAGATCCTGCTTTATCCAAACCAAATTTACCAGGTCTACCAATTTCGACTTGCCCAATGGCAATTTTGCGACCCAGAAGATTGTACGGCAGTTCATGGAGACGCCGAGCATTAATACCCACCTCTCCAACGGAAAAATTGAGAGCTAAAACAGGAGATCTAGCAATAGTAAGCGCGCAGTAACCGCCGACACCAATTGCTATCCCACTAATTAACCAAAATATTTTTTTACTCATTTTTACGTTATTTTAGGGAAATACAGCTTTATTTTCTGATTTTCTTTTAGTGATAATCCTAGTTCAAAAAAAAAAACTTGCACTGATCCTAGGAAATGAGTTACAAGTGAGAGACGTTTGTTAATGTCAGTTAGCAACACTGATTCTAAAGAAATCAGACCAAAATTAAGAATCAATCATACAGTAGACTACCATCTAGCTTCTCATGCAACCTTCAACAAAGATCCTACCAATCCTTAGGTTGCTCAGTTAGAAGGGTATTGACAAACAGTCTTTAGCAAAAGTATCTATCCAACCTCAATATCCTAAATTCGAGTCTAATTACTTACTAAATATCTATATCGACTTATGACGACAAAACAAGTTGCACATCCTATGCTTAAGTTGCAGCGTAAGGTATCTTCCCTAGTAGAATCAAACATCATTAAGCCAGAAGATAATATTGGCAAAATAGCATTACTTTTCGGTGATAAATGGGGTTATTGGAAAGAAGAACTTCAAGCATTCGATTTTTCCATGAAAGATACCATTGAAGAACTTCTGTTAGTTGAAGATTGGGACGACTAATTCATTGAACATTAAACATTGAGCATTGAACAGGAATTTTGATGAATTTACTGTTTCAGTCTACTCGTTTGCGTTTAGCTCTTTGGTATACTACTGTAACTGCAATATTACTACTGTTGTTTGGGACAGGGTTTTACCTTTACGTTCGCAATACCTTGATTGATAGGATTGATGATACGTTAAAGCATGTGGTTGAAGTGGTGGAGAGATCTATTGTTATTCAACCGATCGCAGCTAGCCAAACAGCCTATAAAGTAAATGTAGAAGCGAGTTTTCGTTACAACGTAGATGTCGTGGAAGATGATCGTATTGATCTTGAGTGGTTTGATCCTCAAGGAAAATTACTATGGTCAACTTTTAGCTCGCCCTTAAATGTTCCTCTGAATTTAAGTAATAAAACGGAGACAGTCTCTTTATCTACCAAAAGGATTTTTCGGCAGGTTACTGATCCGATACAGTTTCATCGTCAGATGTTGGGTTATCTAAGGGTTAGTCATCCTTGGTTTGAATTCACTAAACCGATTCATCAATTAACTAGAGATTTAATAATTGGCATCAGTTTGATGATTGTATCTGTAGGGACAATTGGTTGGTGGCTATCCGCGATCGCAATTGAACCAGTAAGGCAATCATATTTCAGTCTGAAGCAGTTTACGGCCGATGCCTCCCATGAATTACGTAATCCCATTGCCACAATTCAAACTAACGTTCAAATGGCATTGACTTATCCTGAAACACAATTAGAGCTTCAGCAACAACAACTTCGTGTCATCGAAAGACTAACCAAACGATTAGGGCGTTTAGTCAACGATTTATTATTTCTTGCTCGTTCTGATAGTGGCATAGTTGAAATGAACTTTCAGCCAGTACATTTAGATGCCTTGTTAATAGAAGTCATCGAAGAACAAAGAACGATTGCCCAACAACAAAAAATTACTTTATCTTTAGACATTGTCGCACCAAAAACAAAGGGGAATGAAAATATTGATTTAGCTCAAGAAGAATTATTTACCCTTTTAGGAGATTGGGATAGTTTAGCTCGTTTATTTACCAATTTATTAGCTAATGCGATTAAATATACATCGGAAAAAAGTAGCTTGAAAGGCAAGCAATCAGAATTAGCCATAGCTATAGAATTAAAAAAAATCAATAAAAATCTCGGATCAAGAAAAGTCCGAGAATATAATCGCCAAAATTCTTTTCAAGTCACAATTGAAGACAAGGGAAAAGGTATCCCAGAATCAGACTTACCCTATATCTTTGATCGTTTTTATCGAGTAGATCCTGCCCGTTCCCGAAAAGAAGATCTAACTTTTGGCACTGGCACTGGGTTAGGTTTAGCCATTGCTAAAGCGATCGTTGATAATCATCGAGGAAAAATAACCGTGGAAGCTGTGGTTGATGAAGGTACAAAATTCAAAATAATACTTCCTCAGAATATTTAGGTTTTCCGAGAAAGTATTATTGATTGCTCTTATTTTACTCTACAATTTTTTCTTCAAGCTTTACATCTTGCTCCTGAACTATTTCCATTAAATTATCTAGCTCTTCTAATGATTGTGTTGATATTTGGTCTAGAGTATCTAGTTTATGATCAATGATTTCTAGCTCTTCATTTTCATTAATTGGCGATTCATCTGTTGAATCCAAGAGAGAGTCAAAGTCATTAGTTTCATCTTCTGCCATCATCTCAGGTAATTCTTCCGATGATGCTTCTGAAGACTCTAATTCTGAGAAAGATTCTTCTAGAGATTCGAGTTCAGGCAGAGGTTCTTCCATGCTCATCTCAGGCATTTCATCGGATGATTCTTCTAAAGATTCAAGTTCAGGCAGAGGTTCTTCCATGCTCATTTCAGGCATTTCTTCAGATGATTCTTCTAGAGATTCAAGTTCAGGCAGAGGTTCTACTTCTGCGATCGCTTCAGGCATCTCTTCCAATGATTCGAGTTCAGGAAGTGGTTCTTCCATGCTCATCTCAGGCATTTCTTCAGATGATTCTTCTAAAGATTCTAGTTCAGGCAGAGGTTCTTCCATGCTCATTTCAGGCATTTCTTCAGATGGTTCTTCCATGCTCATTTCAGGCATTTCTTCAG
>JBCCYD010000529.1:0-4142 GCA_039190385.1 Cyanobacteria bacterium P01_F01_bin.143
CTCTAGTTGAGTAATAAAAGTTTCTTTTTTCAAGCGCCTTGCTGTCTCAGAAGAATCAGCAACTTCCAAAAATAATTCAATCGCTTCTCCTAAATTTTGTTTTGCTTCTTCAATTGTTGAACCTTGACTAGCAATATCTAACTCTGGACAAAGAGAAACATAACCATCATCTTCTAGTTCGATAATTGCTGTGAATTTTTGAGTTTGTTGCATATTTTCTAAATTTAATTATTTATACATCCAGTGGAAACTATCTTATCCTAGCAAAATCGCCTGGTTTCATTCTTGATAAATTTCTTGAGCATCTTCTAAAGAATATTCAACTTCATCTTCTTCACGGAAAAATTGTTCTAATGAAAATTCTTGCCAGTCTTTATTTTGCCAATTAGTGTATTCAATCATTTTGTTTTGATAAGTTGATATCAATAGCGTAAATGGGGAAAATCCCCAATAAGATGAAATTCTATCTTGATTAAAATGTTAGCAATTCGACTTCCAATAAATCTATTTGAAACCTAATTCAATTGATTTCTTTGCCATTCTAATTTGGCGTTGGGACAAAGTTCAACTTCTTCTTCACTTACTTTAGGATTATTAACTAGATAATTATGTAGCCAATCGCATCCTCGTACTACAAGATTATCAAGGTTCAAATTCCAGAGAATAATTTTTCCATCAGAATCAGAAGAAGCAAGGGTATTGCCATCAGGACTGAAACTAAGACTTCTAATTACAGCATCATGTCCTCTAAGAGTAGTAATTAGAGTGCCATCAGTCTTCCACAATCTCACAATCGCTTCCGAACCAGCCGAAGCCACTATTTTACCATCGGGGTTGAACGCAAGTCCCTCAATCCAGCCATCATGATTAAATTTTTTTATTAGGAATAATTTTCGATTCCATAATTTTACTGTTTCATCACCAATAGCAGAAGCCATTAACTGTCCATCAGGACTGAAAAAAATAGGATAAACTGCATCATCATGAGCTTTAAGAGTTTGAATTAAATTACCTTTCCTATCCCATAGTTTAATTGTCCCATCTGAAGCACCTGAGACTATTAAATCTTCGTCAGGACTGACACTGAGACCCCAAACGCTGCTCCCATGTTTGAGAATAGAGATAAGATTCCCATTTCGAGCCCATAGTCTTACTGTATTATCAGTACTACTAGAGGCAATTACTTCTCCATTAGAGACAAAATTGACCGCTGTAACTGTTTTTTCATGTCCAGTAATAGTATTAATTAGATTTCCGTTGCTATGCCACAATTTTATTGTTCCATCACTACTACCAGAGGCAATTAAATGTCCATCAGGACTGAAAACAACATTGTAAACAGACCCTGTGTGACCTTCAAAGATGTTAATTAGATTTTCCTTAAGATCCCACAATTTTATTGTTCCATCACTACTAGCAGAAGCAATTAAATGTCCATCAGGACTAAAGCGAATATCATTGACTTGCGAACCATTAGAATTAACTAAAGTTGCTAACTTGTTATCATTAAGTTGCCAAAGTTTGATCGTTCTATCTTTACTAGTGGAAACAATTACCTGATTGTCAGAACTAAAACTAAGACTAGTAACGGTATCGCTATGTCCAGTAAAAGAAGTTATCAGAGTTCCATCAAGATTCCACAATTTAACTGTTTGGTCAACACCTGCAGAAGCAATCATGTCATTTTCTGGACTAAATTTTACACTCATTACTCCTTTTTTATTGATTATCTCATCGCCAACACGAACAGGAATATCATCATGTGCTTCAAGACTTTTAATTGGAGTACCGTCGGAATTCCATAGTTTAACAGTATTATCTAAACTGGCTGTCGCAATCATTTCATTATCACTGCTAAAACTAATGTCCGTAACCTTATCGATATGTCCTTCTAGGGTAGTAATGAGAGATCCATCAGGTTTCCATAATTGGACAATGTTTTCATTGCCAGAAAAAGCAATTATCTGATTGTCAGAACTAAAACTCACGCTGCCAACGGGTAGAGAATAGCAGTTGGAATTTATTTGACTTTCTCTAAGCGTCTTAATCAGAGAACCATCAGAATTCCACAGCTTAATAGAACCATCAGCACCCACAGAAGCGATTTCCTTATTATCAGAACTAAAATTTATGTCAGTTATTCCTCTTGGTTCTTCAATTGTTCTATAGCGTTTCTCACTTTCATGGAGTACACCTAAACTCTTACTCCATATAGCGATTAGCTTATGATTTTGTACCTCGCCAATTTGAGAAACGCTATATCGTTTTTCCTAATGCAATAGTTAACTAACTGATGTGCCTTAATTGTATTTTTCAGAGAACCATCAGGATTCCATAATTTGATAATTCCGTCATCACCTGCCGAAGCAACAATCCGCTCATCAGGACTAATGCTGACAGTTCTCACTGCCGTATCATGTTCTAAGCGATTGTGCTCTAATGCATCATAAACAATTTGACGCAGAGCTGTCACAATCCTCATTTTCGTAGCTGAATCCACCTTACTTTCAGTATCACTTTGTTTAAGCTTTGCCTCCAAGTCTTGTAATTCTTTCCCTGCTTTCAAAGCTTCTATTACAGCAGCAATTCCTGGACTGGAATCAAAGCGTCTTTCCGCAGAAGTTATCAGCGTAACTATTTGTGCCTCATCCCTACCTTGAGCTGCTATTTTACGTTGTGCCTCCGCTTCTAATCGAGCCTTAGCTTCTCTCTCTTGAGCAAGTTTCGCCTCTTGTTGAGCGGCAATAGCTTCTAGTTTTTGTTCCTCAGCTATCTCTCTTTGATCTTCGGCTTCTTGTTTAGCAGCCTCAGCTTCTTCTCTTTTTTTCTGAGCTATCTTTTTTTGTTCTAGCTCTTTTTGACGAGCTTTCATCGCTACAACTGTTCGACTTTCAGCAAATTCTCTTTGTTTTTCCGCTTCTTGTTGCGCAGCTTCAGCAAGACCACGCTGTCGTTCTGCTTCTTGACGTTCTTTTTCTGCTATGTCTTTCTGCTTAACTGCTTCCTGTCGAGCTGCTTCTGCTTTTTGATATTGACGATAACTAAAAATTGCCGCAGGTGTAGGAGCCAGTAAAAACAGTATTCCTAATCCAATGCCTAACTTTTGTAAACGCTTTTTCCAGTTAATAGGCAAATGTTTCCTTACCCAATCCTCATTAAACACCTGCCGATAGATTCGATTACGAACCTGTAAGCGTCCCTTTTCTCTCAAGACTACTCCCGAAAGTTTGAGGTGAGACTTCACCAACGATTGTTCTTCATCTAAAACGGTTTTATGTCCTCGTCTTACGGCACGGTAAGTCAGCAAACCTTCCGATAAGTCAGGAGATCTTTTGGTGAGCATATCCCGCACAAACTGGAGATTACTATCTCTTTCACTTTTGTCACCAAAAAAACTGTGCTTCACAACTTTGTCTACCGCTGCTTGTGACCAATCTTGGTGCTCCTGCTCAATTAACCTTTGAAAGAGCCGCTGAGTTAGATAAGGATGTCCTCCTGTCCAATGCAATACCCATTGCAAAACTTGCCAAGATTTTTCTGCTTCCAGTTCTAATCCTTGAGCAAAAGGCAATGCCTCCTCAAATGTAAAATCTGTTAAATCTACCCGTTCACCAATATTAAACGGTGTTCTTTTAGGGTCACGAATCAAATCGCTAGGAGTCGCCACGCCCACCAAAACAAAAGATAAACGGCGTAATTCTGGTTTTAGAGAGCGAGATAAATAGAGATAACGAATTGCTGCATAAAGATCATCAGTAAAATCTAAACTGAGAGTTGTGTCAATTTCATCGATGAAAATTACAATCGGCTCTGTAATTTCTGTTAATAAAACTTCTTGAAAAAATTGATTCAGCCTTTGGGTAAATCCTATTTGTGAACGTTCTTGCCACCAATCCACCACATCAGTATCAAGATCTAATACTAAATCCTGTTGACATACCCAACTTATTTTCAAGGCTAAAACTCTTCTGTGTATTTGGCTCGTAGAATTCAAAAGTGGGTTTTAAGAATCGGATTTAGTATAACTCTCTTCTGTCACTCTAGGCATAGGAGCAGTAAAACTCATCCCAAAAATAGACTAAATATCTTAAGCAATCAAACCAATTCATTTTAGTAATAAGCTTAGGAAAACCCAATGAAAG
>JBCCYD010000530.1:0-4139 GCA_039190385.1 Cyanobacteria bacterium P01_F01_bin.143
GATTGGAATCAAACCCATACTGACTTACCAAGCAAGCACTGTTTTTATCAATTATTTGAAAATCAAGTTAAGCAAACACCAGATAATATAGCGATTGAAACCTTGAGAGGAGAATCCTTAACCTATCAAGAATTAAATCAAAAGGCAAATCAACTAGCTCTTTATTTACGATCTGTGGGAGTAAGCTTAGAAACCAAAGTCGGCATTTGTCTAGAGCGATCGCCTGAGTTGATTATTTGTTTGCTAGCTGTTCAAAAAGCTGGAGGAACATATATTCCTCTCGATCCTAATTATCCCCAAGAAAGATTAAATTACATCGTAGAAGATAGTCAACTTACTGTTCTGTTGACTCAAACTGAATACGAATTAAGCTTTCGCGATCTAACAATAATTAACCTAGATGGCGGGCGTAAGCCTTACGCCCCTACAGCTCCCTCTGATCCCTCTGCCTCCTCCGCTCCACCTGCTCTCCCAAAACCTCATCCCGAAAACCTCGCTTACATCATCTACACCTCAGGCTCAACAGGTAAACCAAAGGGTACGATGATTAACCATCAAGGATTAGTGAATTATTTAACTTGGGCAATTAGTAAATATTCCATTGCTACAGGAAATGGTTTCCCTGTGCATTCTTCGATTAGTTTTGATGCCACAATTACCAGTCTCTATACTGCTTTATTGGTTGGTCAAAAAATAATCCTATTTCCTGAAGAAAATGAACTAGAAACCCTCAAAGATGTTCTCAATTCTCCCAACAATTACAGTGCAATTAAGCTAACCCCGGCTCATTTAAATGCGATCGCTCGCCTGTCAACTGATGACAAAGTTGTTAATCCAGCACAAGTTTTCATTATCGGCGGTGAGGCGCTGACGAGAGACGCGATCGCCCAATGGCAAAAACGCGCTCCTCAAACCAAGTTAATCAATGAGTATGGCCCTACAGAAGCAGTAGTTGGATGTTGTACTTATGAAATCCCCCAAACAGGCATATTCCACAATCAAATTCCTATCGGTAGTCCTATTGCCAATACTCAGCTTTATATTTTGGACGAGTACCTTCAACCAGTACCCATAGGTATCCCAGGTGAGTTATATATTGGGGGGCGTGGTGTTGCTCGGGGTTATCTACAACAACCAGAATTAACGGCAGAAAAATTTATTCCTAACCCTTTTTTATTGAGCATTGAGCATTCATCATTAAACATTGACCATTTATCATTAACCAGTCAGAGCTTGAATATTTCCCCTCCCTCTGCCGCCTCTGCTCCCTCTGCTCCCCTGCCCCCCTGCCCCTCCGCTCGGCTTTACAAAACAGGCGATCGCGCAAAATACCTTCCCGATGGCACTATTGAATATTTGGGAAGACTAGACAATCAAATCAAAATACGGGGATATCGTATAGAATTAGGCGAAATTGAAGCGGAATTAACCAATCATCCTGATGTTCAATCGGCGTTGATTATTGCCCGTGATGAACGTTTAATTGCCTATTTTATACCCCGCCGCTGTAGAGACGTAGCATGCTACGTCTCTACGACAGGCTCGACAGATAGGGAATATGACGTTTCAACGTTGCGTTCGTTTTTGCAGAATAAACTTCCTAGTTACATGGTTCCTGGGAATTTTGTCCAGCTTGATCGCTTTCCCCTCACTCCCAACGGCAAAATAGATCGCGCCGCCTTACCTCTGCCTGAACTAGAAACCAGAAAATCTCAAATCATCGAACCTAGCACCGAGAAAGAACAGATTCTAGTTGAAATTTGGCAAGAAGTCTTAAACACCGACAGGATTGGCATAGAAGATAATTTCTTTGAACTAGGTGGAGATTCTATTCTCAGTATCCAGATTATTGCTAGAGCTCGGCAAGCTGGATTAACTTTTACGCCTAAGCAACTGTTCCAATATCAGACCATTGCTGAACTAGCCGCGATCGCAGTAGAGAATAAACCAATTCAAGCAGAACAAGGATTAGTTACCGGAAAAATTCCTTTAACTCCTATTCAACATTGGTTTTTTGAGCAAGAGTTAGTTGATTTCAATCACTATAACCAAGCTATTTTATTAGAAGTTACGACCGACCTTAATCCCGATTGGTTACAGGCTGCTCTCAAACATTTGGTTTCCCATCACGATGCTTTGAGAATCGGTTTTAATTACGAAAATTCAAGTTGGACAGCATCTAATTTAGAATCTGTTGAAGATCCCAATTTTATTACTGTTGATCTAAGGAAAACTAAAAATGAAGCTCTTGAACAATCCATTACTGAAACGGCTAATAAGCTACAAACTAGCCTAGATATTTCTCAAGGAAAATTAGTTACTGGTGCTTTGTTTAGATTAGGTAATAGCAGATGCGATCGCTTGTTATTGATTATTCATCATCTAGTGGTAGATGGAATCTCCTGGCGCATTCTCCTTGAAGATCTCGCGATCGCCTATAAGCAACTAGAAACCAAACAATCCCTACAACTTCCCCCGAAAACAACCTCCTATAAATCTTGGGGCAAAACCTTAGAAAAATATACCCAGGAAATAGATATTAAATCAGAGCTTGATTACTGGTTAAATAAAAAGAAAATTGCATCTATCCCCATAGATAAATCTGCATCCCAAGAAACCAATACCATTGCTTCTACTAAACAAATATCTGTTAGTTTAGATAAAGTGATGACCAGATCATTACTTACTGAAGTACCCAAAACTTACAAGACAAATGTTGAAGATATTTTACTTACTGCATTAGTTCAAAGTTTTTATTTATGGACTAATTCCAAAGAATTATTATTAGATTTAGAAAATTATGGACGAGGGAAAATTTGGGAAAATATTGATATCTCTCGTACAGTAGGCTGGTTCACTACTATTTATCCTGTAAGATTGCAGCTCGATAACTTTAATCAAACAGGAGAAACGATCAAGTCAATTAAAGAACAATTGCGATCCTATCAAGATCATGGATTCAACTATAGTATTTTAAAATATCTCAACCCAGAATCTACTCAGGAATTAAAGCAATTATCATCATCACAGATAGCTTTCAATTACTTAGGACAATTAAACCCGCCCCCAACCGAATCAATGATCCAAGGATTAGCCACAGAATCACCAGGGAGTAATCGTCATCCTTTAGGGAAAAGACGTTATCTGTTGGAGATTAATAGTGCGATCTCAGATGGTCAATTACAAATAACTTGGGTTTATAGTCAGAATTTTCATCATCAAACAACAATTACGAAACTAGCTGATAATTTTCTCGAATCCTTAAAAAATCTTATTAAATACTGCCAATCTCCAGAGAAAGGTGGTTATACTCCTTCAGATTTCTCTGCCGCCAAAACTAGTCAAAAGCAATTAGATAAACTAATAATGCAAATCCAGAGCAAAAACTAAATATTGGTAGTATAAATATTTAAAAAATATCCTTGAGGATTTTATTGGTGAACTTTAATGAAAATAATTCTTAATAGTTACCAAAAGATATTAGAATATGAAGGAATTGCTTCATCAACAAAGCTGTTTTGCAGTGTCAATATAGCAGTCAAATAATTTTGAAAATGATACATCATTCTTGGCGACTCAAAACTTGGTCTTACAAACGTTGCCCTAAATGTGGGAATAATATCAAGTATGAAAATCTCTTCGATCTATATATACTAAAGGATATTGATGCAACTTGGAACTGTCCCCATTGTAGCTACCAAGAAAAGATTTCTCTTGATGAACTTCTTCGTTATTGCCAAGAAGCTAAAAAAGTTTCTACTCCCACATATTAGCAACTCTTGTTCTAAGTATTTATTTAACGGTAAAATTATTGAATATCAATTACAAATAATTGAGATAATCTTGCATTAAAGAATAAACAATGATAACCTTTTTTAGGGAAGTATCGTCAGTAAAATGCTGTCAAAAGCTGGGGTGCGGATAAAACTCAAGGTATTCATCCAATTAACTATCTAATAGATATCTCCAAATCCCTAAATTCTCTAAGTCCCCATTTGTTCCGTTTCTAAATTTAATTTTTAAACTAGAAGTAATCTGATGCGTATTTCTGACGCGCATCAGATTATTTTTAAGTAGCTATTAATGTGAAATTAATTTAGATCTTATAATTAAGACATACCATCAATAAGTAATTAATA
>JBCCYD010000531.1:0-4080 GCA_039190385.1 Cyanobacteria bacterium P01_F01_bin.143
GATCATTACCGCAAGACTGTGAACAGTGGAAAAGCCCAACCACGCAAACCCAACGTTACTTTACCACAATTAACAGCCATTACATGATAATAAGTGGAGAAAAAAATTGAATTTAGAATGGTCCGAAAACTAGTAAGGCTTTAAGGTATGCTCGAAATATTTTGTCATTTATTTCCACTTTCAAAGAATCTATGTTTTGTAAATAACTAAACTACATTTAGTTAACGGCATGTAATTCGATGGAGTTTATAAGTTACAGTATTCCGTATTTAATTTGATGCTATGCTGGAATCAAAAAAAAACAGTAATAGGAAAGTATCTCAACCTTCGAATAGTGTAGCTATCAAGTGCTCAACTTGCTCCCGGTACTTATCAGGGTTGTCTCGCTTAAGCCTTACTAAGTTCTGGATTTTCCACTGAACCGATGGGAATCTTTCAAAGTCATATATTGTCCAATCGGGTTCTAATTTCAAAAAACCAATTAGGAATTGTTTGTCTGAGTCAGTCCAGAAATTTGATATGTTGGTAATAAGGGTGTCCCTAGTCGCTTCAAAATCATCATAGCTAAATGGTTCAGCAGTCATGCCAGAAAACTGATTTTCGAAAGCGGATCGTTGATCTTGTAAGTTGGGTTGAAGTAATTCGTGTATAGGTCGGTTACTACTGAGAATGGAAAAAAGGAGTCCTTTCTTTATTTCGTCACTGATCCCATCATTTTGAAGTAGATATTTCACATCAAAAAGATCGCGTGGGTGCTTTCGATCTAGTGCAGCACAAATTTTCCCTCTATACAATTGGGATAATGGAACCACTGCAATTGAGCAGAATGCGTCAAATTGATCTTGTGCTTTTTCGCATAGTTGATATTCGATAGGGTCAGAGAGAATCCCCCTATTGGTTTGATTTACCTCCACCTTAATCTGAAAACCTCTATTAGAGATTTGAAGTTTAGAGATCCCTTTTTGATGCTGAATTTTTGCTTTGGGTAGAACTATAAGGACTCGTTCTTTTACCCTTTCTAAAGCATCGGCAATGTTGCTTAATGATGTCTGACGATCTTCAATTGGTAGGTATGTCAAATCAATATCCACAGATAATCTGGGCATTTCACGCACAAAGAGATTAATAGCAGTTCCCCCATGTAATGCGAAACACTTTTCCTTGGCTATCTCTGGCAAAACTGATAACAATAAGGATACTTGTCTTCTATAAGTTTCATTCATCATTTAAGCCCAACTCTTTGTTTACGGTGATTTGATATTTGGGAATATAAACACCTCCCGTTATGATGCTTCTTTTCCCCTTACCCAAGTCTATTTGGTCAAGGTCTATGTGCTCCAGCCAAGCATGTTCTGCCTTATCTGCAAGAAATAGAAAAAGCCTTTTAACTTTCACTGAAGAACATGCTTCTAACAGTTTTTGTACTTCTTTTGGTCTTAGGTTATTAAGTCCCTCCATCAGTTCGTAACATTCATTCAAGTCTTGATACTTTGGAACTAGATATAGACATTCCATGAGTGCTCTTGCAGCATTGGATATTTTAAGAGAAAAACTTTTTCTTTCAATTTGAGTGAGACCTATATCCTTGGGAAGGAACCCGGATTGGTAATGATTGAACTCAACACCCCAATCGTAATTTTTAAACCAAGCATGTAGGTTTTCTCCTTTCCCTCTAAACAGTGTTATTCTCTTGGTGGAAAATTCAAGGTAATGAGACTTGCCCAATAGATACAATGCCGTTTTTCCACCAGGATGTATGCTTGAATCATCTTGTTGTTGTAGTGAACACAATGCGCCTTCATAATTGACTTCATCACCAGTTCTTATCATAGCACCTGTACCGATAGATACGAGCCATTTGCTTTTACGGTATCTCTTTTGTAAGTCAGGGCTGTAGCCTTTGGTTGTTAACCAGGAAGCAAGGAAGACAATCCCCTTGGGTTGAGATTGTAGTAATTGGTTTATTTTACTTCCTTTTTCAGTATCCATAGTACCAATTTATCATGTGTTTTAAACTATTACAAATTGTTGGTTTGAAAATTTATTCATAAAGGTACTATTAGTTCTTTTTTGGCTGAAAAAATAAACCAATTGAATATATGTCAATTCATAGTCCGCAGGATATGTTTGTCCATTTTATTCCGCGGACAAGATCCGGACAAAATCGTGTTCATTTCTCATATAAGTTGAGAAAGAATGAGAAATGATAGGAAAGCATAGGAAATGAAAAAGGCTCGAAAGAGCTGTTTCTGTAATGATTTCCCAACTTTTATCGGAAATTTCTTATTTGATTTCTCTTTTACCTTCTCAACTCCAACAAAACCACACATTCCGCATGAGATGTTTGCGAGGCTAAAAATCGAGCTTTATTGATCGTATAGGTCGTTTTTTGGAAAGAACCCAATCTTCGCGGACAAGATTCGGACAAAAGCATGTTGATTTCTCAGTTTTTCCCAGATAAGTTGGGAAAATGTTGGGATAACCTTCCCAACTTCTTAAAACAGCTCAAAAGGATCGGAAATTTCTCATCTTTTTCAATGATACAAATCGCTTTGTCTTATAAAACGAGGGTTTACTTACCTAAGTAATCCAACCACCATTATACAGAAGAGCGATATTAAATTGAAAACTACTCGAATTATGCCTAACATAAATATATTGTGTAGTATTGATTTGACTTGAAGACTATAAAAGCTTATCTCCTGTAAAAGGATATACTAATAAAATTAAGGTTGATGCTATGAATCAAACATTATAACCCGAAGATAGGCACTAACTGTGCATTTCCAGTTAAGCACTTATCAAATTTGATTCAAATAACATTTGAATTCTGTCTACTTTATCAATAGACCTTCCTGAATCATTGTAAAGACAGTAACAGAATGAAAAATTGCTATAAAGACATTGCTAATCACTATTGGATTCTTAAAGGTCCTCACAGTAATTGGAGTCAGTAGTTTATAAACGATTTGCATAAAAAATAAAGCAAAAACTAGTTTAGAATCCGTAATGAACAGCAACAACCCAGAGGCGATCGCAATGGTCATATAGATCGCTAGTAAGACACCTCTCGCTGGAGTGAATATCCCTGCTGACTTTTTTACTCTTTCCAGATCCAAAACCAAGCTTAAACAGACTGGTATCAGGACTACTATATTCAATATTAGTGAAGCAGTTATCATGGCCATTCAATTTAGTAATTCGATAGAGATTGACTTTGATTGTTCGCCGAGTAGAAATTTACAGTCCTCATACTTTGGTGGGTCGAATTTGGGAGAAATATTATTGCTAAAACCATAAGGTTCTTTAGGCTTTCCGTAGAAATACCTGTCAAGTTTATTGTTTCAATTTGAATCCTGATAGGTGGATATTGCATATTCACCTGCTGGAAGATTAAACTCTATAAATGCTTTGTTTCCTTTTACTTTAACCGATTTTCTCTGGAGTGGTTTCTCCAAGAAGTCTTTTTTTGTCATAGGACAATTTTCTGCATTGTCCTTACGATTAGATTTGATTTACAAAATCATTTGAAATGAATCGAACATATCAAAGACAACTTCTTGAACCGGAACTACGGAAAATAGCCAAATACACCCCACCTGTTGACTTTAGTGATGTTGACAAAGCGCGAAAAGGAATAAATAAGATGTACAAGTTTCTGCCGAAGGTAGATGAGACAGACGTAGTAATTGAAGATAAATTGATAAGATCTCAAACTTCGAATCCACCAGTAAAAGTTAGGACGTATTATCCTAAAGGATTGGATAGGAAACCAAAGAAGAGTTTTTTCAAAAAAGTGAAAAAATTACCTGCCATGATATTCATGCATTGGGGAGGATTCTGTCTCGGAGATCTTCGCACGGAACATGCTAGATGCATCAGGCTATGTAGGGACGTTGGGATGTTGATAATATCAGTAGAATATAGACTAGCGCCTGAAAATCCTTTTCCAGCGGGTCTTGATGATTGTTACTCGGTTCTTTTATGGTTAGAAAGCAATGCGGAAGAACTAATGGTTGACACTGAGAAAATTGCTGTCGGTGGAACCAGTGCAGGTGCGGGATTAGCCGCTGGTTTAGC
>JBCCYD010000532.1:0-4079 GCA_039190385.1 Cyanobacteria bacterium P01_F01_bin.143
TCTCAGGTAAGTCTCCTAAGCTATAATCTAAGTCTATATCTTCAGCATGTTCGATAATTTCTTCATCAGGATTTGGTAGTCTTTCTTGATATAATTTCAGATGTTCGATAATATCATCACAAATTGGTTTAGTTTGTTTAAGACTTGCATTAATAAAGCCCAATGGATTATTCATTTCATGGGCTACTCCAGCTACTAAATTACCCAATGCGGACATTTTTTCACTTTGAACTATTTGTAATTGTGCTTGTTGTAAATTTTCTAATGCTTGTTGTGCTTGTTGATAAAATCTAGCATTTTCTAAGGATATTGCTGCTTGAGAAGAAAGTAAATTAATAACTTGTAAACGTTCCTTAGTAAATACCCTGCTTGTAAATTTATTTTCTAAATAGAGAATACCAACTAAATTTCCTCTATCGATAATCGGCGTACATAGAACACTCTTGGGTTCATGTTTGAGCATATATTGCCCTATGATTCCGGGAATCTCTGTTTGAGAGTTATCAATAACTACGGTTTCTTGGGTATTTTTGATGTAATTGATAATTTTTATCGGAATATCTTGACAACTGTCTATTGATTGCGAATCAAGAATAGTTTTGATTTTAGGTTGTGAATTATTTTGATGATTAATAAAGGTGATAGCTCGTACTTGCCAATTATTTTCCTGGGGGAGAATCAACACGGATTTTTTGGCACCGGAGTTCTGGAGAATAATTGTAGTGAGATTGGTAATTAATTGATCTAATTCGATGTTGCTAGAAATCGTTTGAGCGGCTTTGAGGATAGAGGTAAAATCTAAGATGTCGGAAATGCTAGTACTAATAGAATTAGAAGTACGAGTTGATGAAGAAGTTGCAGGAAAGGAAATGGTTTCTGAAGGATTGAAACTAATTCGCTGCTGTTGCAAAATAGGTTTTAGTAAATTTGGATAGCGTTTTTCTAAATCCTCGGTTTTGGCTTTGGCTCCCCATTTAGCGTAACAATAGTAGGCTTCTTGCATATAACCACTTGCTACTTTTTCTTTTCCCCAATCCAGGTAGAATTTAGCTGCTAGTTCGTTCGCTAATGCTTCCTCTTGGATATATTCGTTCTCTTTAGCTCCAGCAATGGCTTTATCGTAAAATTCTATTGCTTTGTGCGTTTTTCCCAGTACGCGATACTCCTCGGCTTTTAGTAAATGATATTTATGTTGGTGATTTTTAGGTGCGTAGCGCGACCATTTTTTCAGCTTTATTCGTGCTGATGCGACTGATTTGAGAAAGCGTTTTTTTTGGGTGTGAGGAGCATCGGACACCAAAGATAATTGAGCTAGGGCACTATAAAAGAAAAATAATACTACATCGATTCTAGCAGTTATCGCCTCTAAATTTTGCTCAACTAATTCTGCATATCGTAATGCTTGATTTGAATTTTCAAAGAGGTAGCAAAGTATTAATTTTTGAATATATAAAATGCAGATTGTACTAGTATCTTGAGCTTTTTGATGAAGTTCTAATTGAGTATCTTGATGATAAAAATCACCATCTAACTCATAAGGATTTTCTAAGTCTCCTTGTAAGTTGGAAATTACTTGTAAACAGAGATTATGTTGATGGAGGGGATTTTCTTGTTTAAGCGCAATAATAGCTTCTTGATAAGTCACCATCTCTTTTTTAAGAACTGATAAATTCTTACCAGCACAATAGGAATAGTAGCAATGACATTGAAGAGAAAAGGCTGCACCTTCTAAGTCACCAGTTTCCAAACCGTATTTATAAGATTCCAAAAGTGGATCTAATGTTTCTTTTAAAGGATCTTGCCAATGTCGAATCAGAAAGTTATAAATAAAAAGGATGACAACTCTATATTGTTCGGCACCAAGATGATCTAAAAGTGTTAAGGCTAATTTACCAAATTGATAGCCCGCCTCAATATCTCCAAAAATTCCACACAAACTGACAGCATAAGTACCATAAGCGATTGTAGATTCAGGTGCATTGCCATATTTAAGTGATAAACCAACCTGTTTAAAGATTACCAAAGGAAAGAGTTTAGGCTTTGCGAAGTAGATAGCTGAATTTAAATTACCAATTATTTCCATTGCGGCTAACTTCTTTGGTTCAACCATAAAAGGTAAATTAACTAAATCAGCAATCTGCTTACCTGCAAGATTTAACTTAGTTTTGATGAAACTATTGCCTATATTGAAAAGGTTGGGATGTTTAGGAAACTTAATCTCCAATTTTTCTAAGACTTCTAACCCAATTTCTACAGCTTCCAATCTTCGGTTTTGGGCTTTATTTGCTTCGATTTTAACTTTATATGCTTTGATTCGATCTAGGACAGTATGACTTTGTTGTAGAACGACTGCAATGTTATCCTCCATCACTTGAAAATTTCCGCTCAGATAAGCATTTTCAGCAGCAGTATTATAGAGAGACAAACTTAAATTATATTGATTTTGCCAACATTCCCTCGCTAACAATTCAATACCGCGATCGCAATATTGCACAGCTGTATTATAAGCAGTCGATAGTTGAGCTTTTTGAGCAGCAATTAAATTTAAACTCCCTAGCTCCGTGCGTTCAGATAATTCTTGGACTAAGTTAATCCCTTGATTTATCTGGTTGACAATTTTGAGTATGTGACAATCCCGTTTCTCTTGATCTAAATTTTGCAACAACAATCTTCCAATTTTTAGGTGAGTCCCTTGTTTTTGATCATCGGAAATCAGTCCATAAGCAGCTTGCTGAACGCGATCGTGTAAAAATTTATAGCTAACAACTGGCGAATATTTTAACTCTTCACACTTTGTTTTCGATTCCAGATAAAACTTATAAACTTCGCTTTGGGGTAAAATCAAACCTTCCTGTAATGCTTTCCATAAATCTGCTGCAGTTTGAGTTTGCGATTGCTCTGAAACTATGGCTAATGTCTCTAAATCAAATTGATTGCCAATACAAGCCGCTAATTTTAAAATATTCTGAGTTGATTCTGGCAATTTTTGTAATTGTAATCCCATAAATTCAACTATATCATCTGTAAGGGATAATGCATTTATTTGAGCAATATCGCATTCCCAATAACAATTATTACGATTAAAAATAATGTGCTTTTCTTCATATAATGCTTTGATAAACTGCGTCGTAAAAAAGGGATTTCCTTGGGTTTTGCGCGTAATTAATTCTGTTAGGGATTGTGCTAATTGTGTCGAGCAATTTAACGTATCGGCAACCAGATAATTGGTATCTTTAAAAGCTAAAGGTGCAAGAGTAATTGTATTGACAATAGCTTCAGCTTTCTTGACTTCTTCTACAGTTAAAATAAATGGGTGAGCGGGGGATACCTCATTATCCCGATAGGCTCCCAACATCATTAGATAGCCATTATCATTCATCAGTAATTTAATCAATGTCAAAGAAGCTGAATCAGCCCATTGCAAATCATCCAAAAAGATTACTAATGGATGTTCTTTTGTTGTAAAAACTTCAAATAACTTTTGAAATAATAGATTAAACCGATTTTGTGCAGCACTACCCGATAATTCTGGTGCTGGAGGTTGTTTACTAATAATTTGTTCTAATTGAGGAATAACATCAATAATTACTTGTCCGTTTTCACCCACAGCAGCCAAAATCTTCTTTTTCCACTGCATTAATTCCGTTTGTGATTCGCAGAGTAACTGTGCAACCAAATCGCGCAATGCTTGTACAAAAGCAGATAAGGGAATATTACGATTAAACTGGTCAAATTTACCTTTAATAAAATATCCGCGTTGTTTAACAATGGGTTTATGAACTTCATTAACTACCGCAGTTTTTCCAATTCCAGAAAAACCCGCAACCAGCATCATTTCCCTATTTCCGTCAGATACTCTATCAAAAGCTGCTAATAATTGCTCAACTTCCTTATCTCTACCGTATAATTTATCGGGAATAAGAAATCTGTCACAAATATCTTGACGAGCAATTGCAAAACTTTCTATTTTTCCCGTTTCTTTAATTTGATATAAACAAGTTTCTAAATCATGCTTCAATCCTAAAGCACTTTGATATCTATCCTCTGCATTTTTTGCCATTAACTTCATGACAATATCA
>JBCCYD010000533.1:0-4057 GCA_039190385.1 Cyanobacteria bacterium P01_F01_bin.143
AAAGTATTAATACTGGCTTTTGAGGCTATCAATAAACATTTATTTTTATCAATAGTAGGAAAAATTAGGATTTATAGCCTGCTCCCGGCAGGCTTTGTTCGTATAGCCTCACCCTTCTAGGGTGTAGGTGCAAGATATGAGTTAACCCTGATGTGGTTAGAAGCAGAGTCGATAACTTTATTGGACGTTTTGAAGATAAGCTGGAGAAGGAGCAATCATGAATCTCAATGAGTTGCCAGGAGCTGAGATAATCTTGCCTGGACTGAGGGATCTTCACAATGGTGAGTCCAATACAATTGGGGCATTGTTAGTTGCGATCGCAGCAATGCGCTTAACCGAAGCAGGTTTAGATATCCCCAAAAATCACCTAGCTTCAGAGCCAGAGCTAACCTTATATGCCACTCTCCAAGATGAACGAGACGATGCTTACGTTTACTATAATGCTTTGCTGAATCGCCTCAATAGCTTTTGCAATGCACTCGAACTAAGTTTAAATATAAGCCGATAAAAATGTGTTAGAGCTGAGTTAGTAATCGTAGTCTAAGATTGTGTAAATGGCAAAAACAAAATGCCAACAATGTCAATTATGAATTACAGAAACTACATCACAATCGAACCAAATAAACGCGGTGGTAAGCCTTGTGTACGTGGCTTACGAATTACGGTTTATGAAGTGCTTGAATATCTAGCTTCCGAGATGACCGAAGCAGAAATTCTCGATGATTTTCCCGACCTGACACGAGAAGATTTAAAAGCCTGTATTGCTTATGCTGCTGACCGTGACCGTCGGTTTATGACTGCTCCATTATCCCCATGAGATTGCTGTTTGATGAAAACTTATCGCCTAAACTACCAAATCGTTTGAGCGATATTTTTCCCAACTCGCTTCACGTTAGAGATGTGGGTATGAAAGCGACTATCGACCCGATAGTTTGGGATTACGCAAAAGTCAATGATTTGATGATTGTCTCGAAAGATGCTGATATGCACGATCTGAGCTTAGTATTTGGGAATCCACCAAAAGTCATTTGGCTTCGACTTGGAAACTGTTCGACATTACAAGTTGAGAATTTGCTACGTCAGAAGTTTAACGCAATCAGACTGTTTTATGAAGATGAAAATTGATCGCTGCTTGCTTTAGCATAATACACAGACGATCCCTGGTTAGAACTGCTTTGTTAGATAGCTATGAGCTTGTGATCCAGTTTACGGAAAGCGGGTTGGTAACGATTGATGGATTGTAGCATAATCCAACATTCTGCGAATCTCTTTACTTACCGAGATTATCCAATAGGAATTATATTACAGTTTCATTATCTTTGTGCAATCGCTATAATAAAATCAGTATTCCTCGGAAAAATTAATAATGACCATTACCTTGGAACTGCCAATATTGATATGTACATACAAAAAAAGTAACTTGCTAAATATGTCAAAATTCAGCATTCACTTATAAAAATCACCTAAGAATGTCACGACGAGATGATTTACATTTCTCCGTAAGTCGCACCCTCGAAAAAGATGGGTGGACAATCACAGACGATCCATTGATTTTGGTATTAGAGCAAACCCTGCTAAAAGCTGATTTGGGAGCCGAGAAGTTTTTTACAGCCGAAAAAGAGGGACGTAAAATTGCCGTTGAAGTCAAGGATTTTGATGCCGTCTCTGCCATCAGCGAACTGGAAAAAACAATGGGACAACTTCAGCTTTATCAATGGGCATTGGAAGAACAAGAACCTGAGCGTGAGTTATTTCTGGCTGTGAGCCAACACATCTACATCAAGCATTTTCAAAAGCCAATTTTTCAGTTAGCTGTCCAACGCAACAAAATTAACTTGTTAGTCTACGAACCCAGCCAGGAGGTTATTCTGCAATGGATCAAACCTTGAATTATGCAGACATTCTCAAAAAGACGGTACAAGAAGCGGTTGTCAATCAACCCCGTTTACAGGCGATCAAACTCTATCCCGTTTGCGATACTGAATCCGGTCATTTTCTGGTATTAGCAACAGGTTGGAATAAACAACGCCGGATGGACACCATTCTGTTTCATGGGCGTTTAGTAGAGCAGCAAATCATCATTGAAGAAGACAACTTTGAAGAGAGCTTAACCCAAGCTCTTATTGCTGGGGGTATCAAAAAAGAGGACATTGTGACCCATTTAGAACCTGCATTTACATCCACAGATGAGCGATCGCCAAAGAAAGCTATCCCAAAGTAATGCGATCGCCTATCTAGTAGGATGTGTTTTCTAATGTAACTCTTGCTACTCCATGCCCATGTATTTCTTGAAGTGCGATCGCAAGCTAACAAAGCTATCTGCGGTGGGTGATGGGCAAAGTTAAACATTTTTGAGAATTGTGATAAGCGTATAGCCCAGAGGGCATTAAAGAAACGCGGAGCGTGTTCCTTTGGGACTCAGCTTTACGCCAAAGGCGTATCGCTCAATTTGCATTTCCTTGTGCTTCCTTAACTATTATTAAATGCGATGCCTACAGTGATGCCCGGTGCTATTCCAAGTAGGATATTATGAAAGAATCCAAAGAGACAGCGTAGTGACGTGGAGTCAGCATATGCAAGCAATCCTTTTAAGCCGTGAAGAAGTTGCTCAACGTGCAGAACAAATGTACGAAAGCAGAATCCGCCAAGAGGTGGAAATTGAAGAAAATATTGGCAAGATGGTCATTATTGACATTGAGACAGGTGACTATAAGGTTGATGAAAATGGCTTACGTGCTGCCGACTTCTTGAGCGAGAAACATCCCCATGCCCGACTCTTTGGGATCAAAATTGGGTACAACGTTGCTGCTGCTTTTGGTGGTGGTGTCATGGAACGTGTATTCAAGTGATTTCAGGCATTGTGGCTGATGGACACCCAATTATTACTATCCCATTTCGGATTCCAAATCGCGCTGACTTTCCAATCGAATTCGTAGTAGATACAGGACTTACCGATGAGCTTTGTTTACCACCCGAAGCAGTAGCACTACTGAATCTTCTTTTCAGATATGATATGCGTGCGAATTTAGCAGATAATAGCTCAGTTATCCTACCTCTTCACAAAGCAATTATTATCTGGAACGGTGAGGAGCGAGAAACTCGTGTGTTTGCGACAGGAAGACGACCTCTGGTTGGAACAGCTTTGTTAGATAGCTATGAGCTTGCGATCCAGTTTACGGAAGGTGGGTTGGTAACGATTGATGAATTGTAGCGTAACCCAACATTAAATCTCGTTACTCACCAAGATTATCCATATAGGAATTATATTACAGTTTTATTACCCTTGTGCGATCGCCACTTACACTGCTCAGGGTAAAATTAAGAAGTGCATCAACTTATAATTTCCTACAAAACCGCACAATCCAACTTTATACTTGAGGCAGGTAATACGGCAAAAATATGCGTGCAAACATTGACACTCAGAAGTTAGAACGTCTGATGCAAGTCTTAGGTCGAGAAGCCCAGGGTTCAGGCTGTATTTACTTTACAGGTGGAGCTAGTGCCCTACTAATTGGATGGCGCAACTCCACAGTTGATGTCGATATTCGTCTAGACCCTGAACCACCAGGAATTTTTCAAGCGTTGGCGTAGCCTACCGGAGGTAATCGCCAAGCTCAAACAAGAATTGAACATCAATATCGAATTGGCATCTCCACAGGATTTCTTGCCACCTCTTCCAGGATGGCGTGATCGAAGCGTATTCATCGGCAAACGAGGTCAAATTTCGTTTTATCACTATGATTTTACAGCCCAAGCTCTTTCTAAATTATCCAGGGGATTTGACCGTGACATTAAAGATAAGGATTAATTGAATTGCAGAAGAATGAAATCTTGGCCCTACAGATGGAGAATGAAAGGTTAAGGTTGGAAGTTGAGAGACTAAAATTATCAATATTAGATATAGCGGTTGTCGATAGTTTTTATTTGTATAAATAATATTTGAGCCTTTGAGCCAAATCCCATCTTGCACCTATTCCATCAATTTATTTGGGCGTTGTTCCACGGTAAAAACATCCTGTAAATTATGGTTAATGCTCTAATTCGGATATTATACGAA
>JBCCYD010000534.1:0-4041 GCA_039190385.1 Cyanobacteria bacterium P01_F01_bin.143
ATAAAATCTGCTGGGAGTGCTTCCCAACTTACGTTAAGTTCTTTTTGCACGGGATGCAAGCTCTGTACAACCATGGAACTAAACTCAAAAATTACACCTAGATGTTGATATTATAGTAGGTTAGGGATAATTAGCGATCGCTTTAGGTTAAGACTGATTCGTTTTAAATCGCAATTTGGTAATTTTAATTTTTTTGTTGAGCCTTCGCCACAAATTGACGCAAACTCAATAAATTCAAACTATGTCCCAAAGCTAAAGGTAGAACGGTTACCCCTTCCAGTCGAGATTGTACCCAACCTTCACCCCAATACCATTCATGAAAGCCGTCAATCCCTTGGCTCAATATTAACCGCAGGCAATTATCGCCAACTACATCTACACCATGATGAACGGGAATTGGACCATTCCAACTAGTAAACTCAAATCCAGAATATAATTCTGCTGGCATTTCTGAAGATAGACGACTCATGAACAGCCATGTTTTGAGTTTATCTGGCAGCAATAGACTCTCACGAATCGTATTTGCCGATGCATCAATTTCTATACGTAGTTGGCTCTTTTGAAAATTACCTAACATTGGCTCGTCTGGATAGCTTTCCTTCAGTATGACAAATGTGAATAAATTTTAGATTTTAGATTTTAGATTTTAGATTAAAGAATTGACCGTATGTCAGGGGCTTGAGATTAATGATAGATTTTTTTACTTTTCTCCAAGGATAAATCCGGGAGCTTGTATCGGTGTTTATTTTTCGGTCAACCATCAACTATCAACCATCAACCATCAACCATCAACTGTCAAGTGTCAACCGTCAACTGCCAAATATTAATTCAGTCTAAAGTTGTCAAAGGTTCTCAAACAGGAGTAACCCTAATAAAATCTTCAATTAGCCAATATGTTTGCTGGATACCAAAAGCCTTACAATAGGAAAGATGAATATGTTAAGAAATGTAAGGTCATTTCATGGCAGATAAATTAATTCGCGCAACGGCGGCTAAAGGAGGCATTAGAGCGGTAGGTGCTATTACTACCCAATTGACAGAGGAAGCACGCCAACGTCATGGGCTTTCCTATGTAGCCAGTGCCGCATTGGGGCGGACTATGGTTTCCGGTTTATTGATGGCTTCTAGTATGAAGCGTCAGGGCTCTAGAGTCAATATCCGAGTCAAAGGTGATGGTCCTTTAGGTGGCATTTTAGTTGATGCTGGTTTAGATGGAACCGTGCGTGGCTATGTGCAAAATTCTGCCATCGAATTACCTCCTAATGCCGAAGGTAAATTAGATGTTGGTGGTGCGGTAGGCAATGGTTATCTCTATGTTGTCAAGGATATTGGTTATGGCTACCCCTACTCAAGTACTGTAGAGCTGGTTTCCGGTGAAATTGGTGATGATGTTAGTAATTACCTAGTGCGTTCGGAACAAACCCCCTCAGCTCTAATTGTAGGTGTATTTGTCAATAGTTCTGGTGTTACCGCCGCCGGTGGCTTATTGGTACAGGTATTACCAAAAGCAGCTAGGGATGAAGCACTAGTAGAAAAGTTGGAGTCCCGTGTATCAAGTTTGACTGGATTCACCCCCTTACTGCAAGCTGGCAAGACATTACCAGAAATATTTCAAGGCATTTTAGGAGATATGGATCTGAACATATTTCCCGAAACCCAAATGTTAAAATTCCATTGCGGTTGCTCTTTCGATCGCGTTTTGGGAGCATTGAAAATGTTAGGGAAAGAAGAGTTACAAGACATGATTGATAAAGATAATGGCGCAGAAGTAACCTGCGACTTTTGTGGCACCGTCTACCAAGCTAACAAGGAGCATCTTTCACAACTAATTTTTGATTTACAAGCAGAATCTTCTGCTACAGTATAATTGTATAAAATAAAACTAGGCTATTTTTGTATATAGTCGTATATATGTAGAGGGGTGTGGATATAAAGTAAAGTGGCTTTTTCTTACGTAGAAAGTTACTATGACAACAATGGAATTTGCGATCCACAAGCGATCGCTGTTAAATTATTTTGGTGTGAGCAATGGCAGAGCGGGATATTCCAGAGAGTTGGTCCCTAGACAAAACTGAACAGCCAGGAATGATGGCAAGGTTATCCCGCATCGGTGAGAGCGCTGATACACCGCATTCTCAAATTCCAGCAACTAGTTCTAATTCAAATCCTGTGAACCGAGCTACAGATAAGCATTTTAGAATGGATGGTCAGCCCAATGATAGGATATCATCGGACCAAGTTCCTGGTAAAGTATCCCAGAAACTGCCACGGTGGGCAAAAAGTTGGGTTTTATGGACCGTAATATTAGCATTAGCTCCAGGTAGCATTGCATTTCTCGCCATGTCTATGCTGCTAAAGTTACCTTCAGCCCCCAATTGTCCATCAATCTTTTGGCCCCTTGCTAGCGCATCAGTGAGATTACATTGCGCTCAATTGGCAGCCTCGAAGGAAAATGTTAAAGATTTATTACAAGCGATCGCCTTAGTTAAGCATCTGCCAAAAAGTCATCCCCTCAGAGGAGAAATTGACCGTTTAACAGAGGAATGGTCGCGGGATATCTTGAAGTTATCGGATTTACGCTTTCAGGATGGGAAATTGTCCGAAGCGATCGCTACAGCCCAAAAAATTCCCGAGGATTTAGCAGCTTATAAGCTTGTAGATGAAAAGATTGCAGAATGGCGCTCCACATGGTCAAAGGCGGAAAAGCTCTACTCCACATCAGAGGATCATATGCGGGAGGAACGCTGGTATCAAGCTTTTTTGGTAGCAGCGAGATTACTACGGGTAGATAATAAGTACTGGGCAACTACGAAATATAACCAACTCAATCAGCTAATTACCCAAACCAGGGAAGATGGGAATAAGCTGGCTCAAGCTAAATCCCTGGCAAAGAGTAGTCAGGTAAAACAATTACTCAAAGCAATTAAATTAGCTCAATCAATTGGTAAAAAGAGCTACATTTACCCCAAAGCCCAAGAAATGATTCCAGACGTTGGGCGAAAAATGTTAGATTTAGCCCAGTCTCAGTTAGATAAGCGCAACGGTGATGAAGCAATTGCCATTGCCCAAGAAATACCAGATATCACCGGGTTAACCGAGGAAAAAGATGATTTCATTGCCCTAGCAGAAGCCCAAAATAGCGCTTGGCTGGGCACAGTTTACAGTTTGGAATTAGCCATCTCCCAAGCACAAGAAATTGACCCTTCACGACCAGTTTATGATAAAGCACAGCAATTAATTGCTCGCTGGCAGTTGGAGATAGAAGATGTTGCCCGCTTAGATAAGGCTAGGGACTTAGCTAGTCAAGGAACAATAGGAGATTTGAGTGCAGCCATATCCGAAGCACAACTTATCCCCGCGAGCAACCCCCGTTCCCAAGAAGCTAAAAAGGAAATTCGCCGTTGGGTAGCTGAAATTCAAACCATTGAAGATCGTCCCTATTTAGAGCGAGCCGAGCAAATAGCTTTGCTAGGAGATATTAACTCCTTACAAGCAGCAATTGCCGAAGCCAGTCAAATTGGTCGCGGTCGTGCTTTATACACAGATGCCCGGCGGAAAATTTCCCGATGGAGGGGTCAGGTTCAGAGAATTCAGGATCGTCCTGTATTAGAGCAAGCGCGATCGCTCGCTGATAGTGGTAACTTAAATGGTGCGATCGCTACTGCAAATCAAATTTCCCGGGGTAGGGCACTTTCTAGGGATGCTAGAAGGGATATTAATAGATGGCAAAGCCAAATTAATGCTAAACAAAATTGGAGAAAGGCGAAAGAAGCAGCGCTACGAGGGACCCCAAAAGCTTTAGCTAGAGCTATTCGTTTGGCTCGTCGCGTACCCCGTACCAATGCTTTACGAATTGATGCCAATGTTGCCATGGATCAGTGGAGTCGGCAACTCTTAGATATAGCCCGTTCCCAAGGAGCATCGGATATAAATAGAGGTATTAATACAGCTAAACTTATTCCTAGGGGTACTGCTGCTTATAGTGCTGCAAGAGACCAAATTAGGACTTGGCAACGGTTTCTCAAACCTATACCCCGGGAA
>JBCCYD010000535.1:0-4032 GCA_039190385.1 Cyanobacteria bacterium P01_F01_bin.143
AAATAGATACATCAATTGGCTTTAAATGCCCAAGATATCTTAAAAATTAGAAATCAGCTCTAAATATATTAAGGATATTCATTAAATATGGGCATTAACCGACAAATACAAGTATTAAACGACGAATTAGGGTCAAAACTCAACAATTAGGTAAAAGCACGATAATACCCTCGTAAAATTACTAGCAACTATTGCTCAGGAAGTATTTTATCAGTAATAATAACTAAATTATTTGCTAGTAGTTGAGGCTAAAAATGATTCAGAGTATAACAGCAAGAAGACTATCAAGTTGCGGATATTAATCCCTAAAAATCTGAATTTGAGTAAACATCAAAAAAGATTTAAACAGCCTATCTCTATCTCAAGACTTGGTAATAACTAAGTAGGAAAATATCCGAATAAATTTATGCGTATATTAATATCTATATGCTGCACTACTATTCTTTTGCCGCTAACAGCCGCATCAGCCAATAGTCTAGATTATCTGAGGGGAGAAGCCACGGAATCTTCTTCCATTGTCAGAAAAGCAGATTTGTTATCTCAGCAGCAGTGGCAAACTACAGCAGAAAGTCTCAAAATCTTTGTTGCTCAAGTAGAAGATCCAACCTCAACCACCGCAGATAGTTCTTGGAGCGAATCCGATTCTAGTGATCCAGAAAAAGCTCAAGAAGTCATATTCCAACTGCAAAATCTTGGGAATACCAATTTTTCCCCAAATAGAGGTTCTCCAGGTCTGACCATCGGAAATCCTTCGGGTTTTGGTGCTGATGGTGGCTCCTTTTTTGCTGGGTTTGGCTATCAGTCAGATACTAGATATGGAAATAATGACGATGAAGATGCAGTAGCCAATTTTGGTGTTGGGCTTGGCAATGCGAAGAAAGCTGTCGGTATGGAGCTATCCTACACCATGGGAAGTTTCGGGAATAATCGTGACTTTGGTACGGGTGGTTTTAATGCCAAACTACACAAACAGCTTCCTGATGCTTGGGGTGTAGCTGCTGGCTGGAACGGATTTCTCAATATTGGAGATGAGAACGATTTTGAAAATTCGTTTTATCTCGTAACTTCCAAAGTTTTTCGGACGAGAGAAAGTTTAAATTCTCCTTTTAGCAGAATCGCCGCCACTGTCGGATTTACGAATAGCGAATTTAATGACGATAGCGATCGCGAGTTTGATGTGATCGGTAGTTTAGCTTTTAGGGTCGCCCGACCAATCAGTACAGTAGTCGAATGGACAGGCAGCGATTTAGCGATGGGAGTTTCGGCCTCACCATTTAGAAGAATTCCTTTTACCCTCAACATTGCAGTACGAGATATTGCTGGCGAAGGCGATGGTGCGCGATTAGTATTTGGTGCAGGAATGGGATTTTAATTGTTTACAAACTAAAAAAATATCACATTATTTAGGAGGAGCTTAGTGGCTGATCAAAAATCACTTCTCGTAAGTGTTGGCTTGGGATTAGCGATTCTATCCTTTGGCGAAGTAACTCTCGCTCAAGCTAATCAGAGTACTTTAACAACAGGTATTTCTGCCACCGGCAGTATTTCTAATTCGGTTACAAACATCGATTTTGGGGGCATAACAGTTAACGGAATTCAGTCTCAGAGTCAGACAATTTCAATCGGTGGAGAAATAGTTCCCATTCCCCAAGATGTCTTTCAGTCGCTAAACATTGAGACAAATGTAGGAAGCACTAATGCTGAACCTCCTGGGGGCATAGCTGCTGGGACAGAAAGATCACCAGAGAAAGTTGTCATCTGTCTGACAGATTCCTGTAGCCCTGGTGATAGTTCTATTAATATTAATGATTTAGCTAGCTTAGTTGAAAATAATCTGAATCAAGCGTTAAATGATTTAGTTATTGCCGAACAAGCAGCTTCTGATGGCATAGTGGCAACCAATGATTCTCGCCGAATTGTCAGAAGAGAATCTGATGTAGATGAATATTGCGGTTGTGCTCCTGGGGAAATAACTATTTCGCGGGAACCATCAAAAGCTGAGGAATATATCAGTAGTCAGCAAGTTCAAACAGTGGCGGAAGCTCGCCGAATAGTGGAAATCAAGTTAGAAGAATCAAGCCTTTTTATCGAACAAGTTAATCAACTAAAACCCGAAAATAGTATTTGGTAATAGGAGAAGTCCCCATGAAGCTACGGAAACAATTAACCAATTTTTTAGTTCAGTCTGCTCGCAAATCCAATCTAATGTTGATTGGTATTACTTGCGGAACTTTAGGGTTGCTGGCCCCATCTGCGATCGCGCAAAATTATTTCAGCAGTGATAATATTCAGTTTGACCAAGATACCACTATTGAATTCGAGTTTATCGAATCTCATGGGGCCTATCAATCAACCTTTGGTGTACTGGATATCGACTCTTGCCAAACTCAGCCAGGAGGAGAAATCATCTTCAACTCCTGTGACAAAACAGCTTTAATTGTCGAGGCCAAAGCCTCCGATGCTCAGGAGACAGTAGCTCGTCGTTCCACCTATGAAGATTCTTTGAATCGGCAGTTACAAGAAACAGACTTTATCGGAACTCCAGGAAATGCGGTACCTCGACCAATGAGTGAGTTTGAGTTTAAAGCAGGCAAAAGATATAGTTTATACCTAGAATCTTCCTTCAATGGAAATTTTGCCGGAGTTGTCTATTCCGCAGCTTTCTTAAATAGCCAAGGCAATACTCAAGCTCTGTTTGAAGAAGGTTCTATTGAAACAGCCCAACTAGTGACTCGCCGTAATATTCCTGATAATAGTGCAAACCAATATCAAGCGCTCCTAAATGGGGGGATATTAGTTCGTTTTGACGATACTGGTTCTCAACTTGTTAAAACAGATTCTCAGGATGTTGACTTTGATGATTTTGTCGTGGGCGTTGGAGGTTATCAAGTAGATTGTAATTAACATACATTACGATTAACTTGAAACTCAGGATTAGCATTACGAGCAACTTGAAACTCAGGATTAACCATACCACCATCGATTTGTATTTGACTAAGTAAAGATGGTGGCAAATTCTGAGTATTGAGATCAAAGCTTATTAAAGATACCTGCCCTCTGCCCGAATCAGAATTTCTCAGTTGCCAACGAAAAGTTGTGAGGATTTCCCATTCCGCTTTTTTCTGAGCTTTATTATAACTGGTAACTCCCACGAGATGAGTAGTAAAGATGATCGATTCTTGATTTCTCAATCGGTAGTCCGAAGGCATATCTTCAAAGAATAACTCAAATTGATTAGCAACCAGATGATGTTGATAATTGTGACGAGAACGACAATTTTTACAGGATTCGATATCCCAATAGAAAGGAAATTCATCGGCTCCATCATATTGATAACCACCTGATGGTGGATCATTATAGGGAGTTGCTAATTTCTGACCCTTATTGTCAGCTATGCCGTGGGGATCTTTTTCCACATAATTCACCCAATTAAAGTTTTGGTAACCCAAGGTTGTTGCCAAAGATTTTAAGGGGATTTTTTGACCTTGATTATCGTGGGGAGCAAATTTTGCTAATATTCGAGAATTTTCTAGGGAGACAGATATTTGCTCGGCAAAAGCAAAATTTTTGAGGGGGGCAGTATTTTTATCAATTTTATCGGCAGTAGATTCGGCACTAGCAGGACATTGAGCGAGGATTAAAGAATTTTCACTATTCACGGCGTTTGTCTTAATAGCTGATGCTGGTAAATTGCCAACAGCCAAGACAAGAGCTATAGAAGGTAAAAGTTTCATCTGATTCTTATATGCAATTTTTATATAAGAATCATCTTATTGCATGATTTCACCTAAGTGATACTACTGATAATATTTAATGGCTAATCTTTGATATTACTTTAGATAAACTATAGAATTCCCGAGAATGTAAAGTTATTTATGATTTATTTGCTAAATAAAACAAGGTTTTAAAGTATATATAAATATTGGGTAACATGGGTGAAAATCCTCAGGATTGGGAATAATCTGGGCTAGGGTTTTTACGTTATATCTCTATAAATTTTAGGAAAAGGTCGCAATGGTATGCTCAATTTAC
>JBCCYD010000536.1:0-4030 GCA_039190385.1 Cyanobacteria bacterium P01_F01_bin.143
AGATATTTATATCTTTTGTAGCTAGGGGGTTGATTCTTGTGGCGAAATACCAAGAATTGTCATGAGATTTTAGATCTTTAACTAGATAATTATCAACTATGCCATAACTATTGAGATATTCCACGACGGAATAACGTTCTTGTAAAACTTTCCCGACCAATAATAAGGGATTGAGAGCTTTGATTACTTGGGAAACAGAAATGAAACGTTCAGAAATATTAGGCGATATCATACGCAGAATGAGATCGATTAATCCCTGACTAATATTGAGATTATCTTGCCAGGAAATAGCTTCATCGATTTCAATTTGTTCCCATTCAACAGGATTATAACCAGTTAAGGCATAAATAGCTGTTTTGCCTAAAGCATAAATATCGCTACTAAAAACAGGTTTACCATTGTTTTGCTCAGGGGGCATATAGCCGGGAGTGCCAATAATTTGAGTATATAAATTTGCCTGAGTTGAACCGTAGGAAGATTGCAAAATGGTGGTGCCAATTTCTTTGACTGCCCCAAAATCAATGAGAGTTATTTTTTGATCTGTACTTCTTCTAATTAAGTTACTTGGCTTAATATCGCGATGAATTACTCCTTGCTGATGAACAAAATCTAATATTTCTAAAACCTCTTGTAAAAAACTAATGACTTCGACTTCAGTTAATAATTTTTGCTGAATTTCCTGGGAAAAATCTGACCCATTAAGGAATTCTAAAACTAAATAAAATTGCTCATTTTCTTCAAAATGCTCTAGCAATTGGGGAATTTGTGCATGTTGTCCTAATTTTCGTAAAACTGCTCCTTCTGTTTCTAGTCTTAATTTAGCATTTTCCCAAATAGAAGGGCTATTAAACCTAGGTTGTAATTGCTTAATTACAGATTTACGGTTATCTTCTGAGAGGGTATCAATGGCTAAATAGGTTGTGGCAAATCCTCCGCTTCCTAATTCTTGGACAATCTGATATTTCTGTCCGATAATATCTCCTGGATAGATCATTTGATATTTATATTCACTTGCGGGTTCAGGGAATGAACCTTCGATTCCAGATACGGGAATCGTCCAATCTTGCTCTGACATAAATAACGAGGAATGAGGAACGGGGAAAAAGAAATCTATTACTTAATTAATGAATTAAATGGTTTGCAACTTGCCTTCAGGCTACAAAGTCATATCAGGAAAGAAGAGTGAATTCCTTCTCTTGGCCGAGTTTGCTAGGCTTACCTACCAGGAAATATTTTCCTCGCAAGATGATTATTCCCATTTAACAGCCACGATTCATAAACTTTTCTCTCACCAGACTCCTCTATGGTGGGTTCAGGCAGAAGATTCACAAAAAATAGGTTGTTTATGGATGGGTAATGCAATCGATCCTTTAACAAACGACCGCTATACTCAAATATTCCTCATTTTTGTTGTAAAAAAACATCGTGGTCAAGGTATTGGAACATTTTTATTGCAAAAAGCCCAAGAATGGGCAATTAATAGAGGCGATCACCAAATCGGATTACAAGTATTTGCCCAAAATAAAAATGCGATCAATCTCTATCGCAAGTTCGGATTTGCTACTGATTCTTTGTTGATGCTGAAGCCTTTTGCAGATTGATTAGCTAAATATCATCAGATTAGGGGATAATATAAAATTCTGAGCGTTAAATAATTTTAAAGAATATATTCAAAATAAAATTTAAGTTTCGTTGATATGGATAACAATGATTTGGGTCTATTAGATGGTGAAGCAGGACTGGATAATTCTCAAGATAATGAAAATGCCTCAAGGGCAAAGTTGAATATTGCGCCAACTGCTCCAGAGGATATTGAGAAAATGCTGGGGCTGCTGTCTCATCCTGAAGAATCAAAGAGGATGTTGGCGGCTCGGGTTTTTTGTGAATTATCGGATCAGCGTTCGATTCCTCTATTGATTAACTTACTTGATGATGTTTGTCCTTTGGTGAGGGTGAGTACTACCTATGCTTTGGGTCGCAATACTAGCCCAGAAGTTGTTGAGCCTTTAATTGAAATACTAAATAAAGATTGGAATGGCTATGTCCGCAAAGGAGTTGTTTGGGCTTTGGGGAATAGTAGCGATCGCAGAGCTTTACAGCCTCTAATTCATGCTCTGAAAACAGATATTTCTGCGGTACGTTTATGGGCAGCGAGTGGTTTAGCCCAGATCGCGATCTTGGCCTACGAAGATATGATCGCAGCGATTCCCCCGTTAATTCAAGGATTACGTCGGGATTCGGTCGCAGCAGTGAGAAGTAACTGTGCTTGGGCGATCGGCAAATTATGTCGGGAATTACCTTCTAACGTGATTTATGCTACTGCGATCGACGCTCTAATCGAATCTTTAGTTGAAGATGAAGATTTAGGAGTGAAAGATGATGCGAGGGCAGCTATCTTGCGAGTGGGTGATTCCCGTGGATTACGCACCATTGAAGATTTAGAATTCGAGGGGGTGATTTAAGTGATTGAGATTTTCCCCTTGAACTCATGAATTTTAGACCCCTTCAAGAGAGCAATTCAACAATAGGTTGGGTGATCCAATTGATGCCGACTGTCAGCTGATGTTTGAGTGTGGGTAAACGATAGAGATAAATTAGGCGACGAGCAATATAGGCAAGAGAGCCGTCTAATTGTAGACCTAAGCCACTGAGAGCGGCACCATCTACGCCTAAAGCCATCATTTCTCCTAAAGGTTGATAACGGAAGGGTAATAGGGGTTTATGATTGATTTGCGCCCAAATATTCCAAGCGCAATAATCGGATTGTTGAAAGGCGACTTGAGCTGTTGCAGGGAGAATGTTGCCATTTTCATCTTGGCATTCGGCAATGTCTCCTAAGGCATAGACATCATCGTTATTGAGAACTTGTAGGGTATTTTGCAGTTTGAGTAATCCGCGATCGCTTTTTTCCAGGTTCAGTTGCTCGGTGAGAGTTGAAACTTGATTGCCAACTGTCCAGAGAACTAAATCGACGGGAATGGTATCGACTTGTCCTTTGTAGGTCAGGGCAATTTCATTGGCTTCGACTTTAGCGACTTCGGTTTCTAAATCTATCCAAATTTGGCGTTCTTCTAAAGCTTTAATTGCTGTTTCACGATTAAAATCAGTGGCATGCTCCAAAATCTGGGTTCCGCGATCGATGATACGAACTCGACCTTTGGCACCTAAGCGATCAGCTATTTTACAGGCTAATTCGACCCCGCTATAACCGCCACCGACAATGGCAACGCGGATTTTATCTGGGTTGAACTCTTCTAGATGTCGCAATTTTTCGATAACGCGATAGGCATCTTGGAGACTGCGAAAGGGAATAGCATTCGCGATCGCCCCAGAAACTACATTGAGGGGAGTTTTGCCACCTGTAGAAATTACAAGTTTGTCGTAATCTATGGTTGAACTGTTGTCTACAGTGACTTGTTTGCGATCGAGATCGATATTGGTTACGGCTCCTTGGCGAAAGATAATTCCTGTATGGGCTAGGACTTCTTCAAATGGTGGGGCAATTTCCCAGCTTTGAATTTCTTCGGTAATTAGTTCGTATAGTAGGGGCGAGAATAAAAAGCGATCGCCTTTATCGATGAGAGTTATTTCTGGCTTTTCTCCTGTTTCGGTGGGTAATTCGGAAAGGCGTAGAGCTGTATACAAACCACCAAAGCCACCTCCGACAATACAGATTTTTTGTTTTTCAGTCATTTTGCTTACGGGTGAGGGAGAGTTCTTTAGTGATATTCTTCATTTATTAATCATAGTGAAATTGTTCCGCAATCTCTAGTAACGCAGTCAGAAATTCTAAGTTGGCATTTTCCTCCTCCGCTCCTCTGCTCCTCTGCTCCTCTGCTCCTCCGCTCCTCCGCTCCTCTGCTCCCTCTGCTCCTCTGCGCCTCTGCGCTTCTGCTCTACAAAAATCAAAAATCTTAAAAACATATACCTGAAAGCCTGCTACATCCCCATCAATTAATGTAGAGGCTTTTCTCGCGTTTTTGGGAAACCGTAACTAATAGTGAAGTAAACAACACTAACTAAAGTTTGG
>JBCCYD010000537.1:0-4015 GCA_039190385.1 Cyanobacteria bacterium P01_F01_bin.143
AGCAGATTTAGAAGATAACCAGCCTGAGATAGCATTATTATCGGGAGAACCAGAGCGAACTGGGACAATTGCTAACACTTATTTACAAAACGTCAAATTACTTTCTAAATATCGTGGACTTCATAGCTATCTCGGCGCTTTAGATTCAAATCACACAATTTTAGTTGCAACCAGTGGCATGGGTGCTCCATCTACCAGCATCATTGTCAATGAATTGATCCAAATTGGGATTAAAAGAATTATTCGGATTGGAACTTGTGGCGCAATTCAGTCTTATATTAAAGTAGGCGATATCGTTATATCTCAAGCTGCTTTATGTCGTCAAGGTGCGGCAAATGATATTGCACCCATCGAGTATCCTGCGGTGGCAGACCCCTTTATGACCGTGGCTTTAGCCCAAGCTGCTGAGCAGTTAGGAATTAATTATCATTTAGGTATCACGGCTTCTGTCGATAGTTTTTATGAAGGACAAGAACGGACTACCTCTTCGGCTAATCCTCATTTACAACCTCATCTGATCGGAATTACCGAGCAATATCGTAAGTTAAATATCCTTAATTATGAAATGGAATCGGGTACTTTATTCAAAATGGCTGGAGTTTATGGTTTTAAGGTAGCTTGTGTATGTGCGGTGATTGCTCAAAGAAATAACCAAGAAAATATTTTTGTAGAGGAAAAAGATTTGGCAGTTTCCAGGGCGATCGAAGTGGCGATTAAGTCAATTGCTAATGGCTAATGGCTAATGGCTAATGGCTAATGGCTAATTTTTAGTTCGTTGGTTTGGACATTGGTAATGTAATTTGTAACCAAGCACCACCTAAATCAGGGTGATTTTTAGCTTCAATAAATCCTTGATGAGCTTGAATAATTTGTTGCACGATCGCGAGTCCTAGGCCACTTCCTTCAGGAGTATACTTGCCATATTCTCTGACACGGGATTTGTCTCCACGATACAATCTATCAAATACATAGGGAAGATCTGCTTCATTAAATCCGGTTCCCGAATCAATAATATCAATAGTAAAGTGAGCTAATTCTGAGTTACTAACAGAAGATTTCTGGCTAATCTCAACAATAATTTTGCCTTTTGCGGAGCTATGTTTAATGGCATTATCTAATAAATTTAGAAAAACTCGGGTTAATCGAGATTTATCCGCGGAACATGATTGGTTTGGTTGTCCTTTGAATTCTAAAGTGACTTGTTTTGTCTGGGCGATCGGTTCTAAAGTTTGCCATACAGAATTGATTATCTGGCTCAGATCAATTTTTTCATACTTAAGATAGCTATGGGGATTAGCTTCAATTTGCGTCAGATCTAACCATTCTGTAACTAAATTTGTCAGACGATTGGTTTCGCTGAGCATCCTTTTTACCCAGCTCTTTTCTGGGTTTTCTAGTCTTTTGAGTAGGGTTTCTGCGACCAAGGAAATTGAAGTGAGGGGAGTTTTCAATTCATGGAATAGATCGGATACAGCGCGATCGCGAGATGCTGATAACTCTACTAGCGGTTGGCGATTGATAATAAATACCCCTATTTCTTGATAGGGTAAAGGAAAACTATAACCCTTGAGCGCGATCGCCTCTACTGTAGGAGAAGATTGGTTAACAGAATCAAGCAAATCAATGTCTGATTCAAAAGAAGTGGCATAGCGAGTTACATAAAAAGTCCATTCCTGTTCCTGAGGTTTTTGAGATTTCCGAGTTTTTTCTACTAAACAATCCAACTCATAGGAACGAATTAACTCTAGTAATAATCGAACTTCTCCCTCTCGCCAACGATCTATCTTGAGTAGTATTCTGGCTTCTTGATTGCACCAACGTAATTGATTTTCGCGATCGACTTGTAAATAACCAATAGGAGCTTTTTCTACGATTTCTTGCCAACTATTTCTTTCTTCGGTTAATTGTTGTCGCTGCGACTCCAGATAATTTAGTTCTCGGCGCATTAGAGACAAAGGTGGCAGTGAAATTTCCCGGTCAGATTCATCAGAAACAGAACTGACAATTTTTCTTAACTGTTTCCTAAATCGATAGCGCTGCCACAAATAAAAAATAACGCCAATAGTTAAGCCTAGAAGAAACTCGACAGTAGGCATGAGTTACTGACCTATATTTTTTTATGAATTCTAATAGAACCGAAAAATCATATCAATTAATCTTAGCCTATATAGTTTGAGCTGCTCTATGAAAATGTCGAACCTATAAAATAAGTATGCACAAAATAAATAACGAAATTGTCGCTTTCGCGATAACATCAATGAGCAATTAGCCATTAAAAGCGAAATAGTTTCTGAAGATATGAAAATTGCCATTCTTGCTTCTGGTTTTCTGCCCGTTATTGATGGAGTTACAGTCAGTGGATTTTCTCGACTACAAAAGCTCAGTCAGTGGGGACACGAAGTCTTGTTCTTTTGTCCTGATTATAGCGCTTTGGCTGATATGTATCCCAATTGGCAAGATTATACTGGCAATATTTTTCCTGGAGTAAGAGTCGTAAGTCTTAAAAGTAAAGCTTTTTTCGTTGATTTTGAGCGTGATGCGGTTTGGAGCTCTTATCGACAGATCAAACAAGAATTGGCAGAGTTTCAACCAGATATTATTCATGTTGATGAGCCAGAACGTTTATTTATCAATTTTTGGCGATCGCCTGGAGTTAAGTTTGCCCATCAAAAGAATATTCCTTGTGTCGGTTTCTTTAGAACGAATTTTTTAGAATATTTAGAAGATTTTTTTCCATTACCGAAACCTTTACTGGCAAGTTTGCAATGGTTCCTGAAGAAATTAATTGTCTATGTTTACAATTCCTATGATGTCACTTTAGTTTCTAGCACCATTACTAAAGAAAAAATCATTGCCTTGGGAATTAAGAATAGTTTATATGGTAATTTGTTGGGTTTTGATGCCGATAAATTTGAGCCGACTTTGCGACGAGATAATTTTTTTGCAGATAAATATGGATTGGATGAGATAAGCGATCGCGTTAAATTAATCTTCCTCGGTCGTCTCACTCCCGATAAAGGTTGGGATTTCACCTTATCTTTACTCCCAAAATTATTACAACAAATAGATAAAGATAAAATTACTTTTTTAATTGTCGGCGATGGAGAAACCAAGGAAGAAATTGCTGATAAATTAACGGAACTAGAAATTGATTTCCATCTCTTTGGTCGGGTTGCCCCAGAAGCTATCCCCGAACTTCTGGCAAATTGCGATCTTCATG
The DNA here is from genome assembly GCA_039190385.1 of Cyanobacteria bacterium P01_F01_bin.143. Lineage (GTDB taxonomy): Bacteria > Cyanobacteriota > Cyanobacteriia > Cyanobacteriales > Xenococcaceae > Xenococcus. The sequence continues at coordinate 3,221 of JBCCYD010000537.1, forward strand.
TAACTACTTCAGAAAAAGAAACTAGAGGCTTAACTATTGTCGAAGCCTTTGCCTCTGGTATTCCTGTTTTAGCTCCTCGGGCGGGAGGGGTGATCGAAAATATTCAACAGGAAATTAATGGCTATTTATATGAGCCAGGAGATGAAGATGATTTTATTGCCAAGCTGAAAATCTTGGTTGAAGATGCAACTCTACGTCATGATATGGGAATTAAGGGCAGAGAATCAATTCAAGATAAATATAGTTGGGATAATACGATTAGTAATTTGGTCAATATTTGGCAATCACAAATTGATATCAAAGCCCAAACTCATCAAAAAAATACTAATTCTTAGTTTAAGCAAACTCATTAAAGAAAGCTAGATGGGAAAGATTTGTCACGTCATATTTTGGTTTAAAATCAATTACCAAAAAAGTTTAGCCGTTTCTTTGCTAGAGCGATCTCTAAGCAGATACTTTCGAGATCGCCCCTTATCATTTAAAAACGCTTACTGCCAAGTCTTTCAGTCTTAGCGTAATTATCTATATACTCGCTACTTAAATGTCTTACTTAGCAATTAACTCGGCTGGAGTATTGGGGGTGGCTTGAGGTAATGGACCTAACTTCACGCCGTCAGGATAGTATTCCCAACCATCTCTGATTTTAATTTCCTGATCCCAGGGTAACTTGTATTTTCCTTCGGCTAAGTCTTGTACCCAAGTCAGATAGTTGGCACGTTCTCCACCTGGTTTACCAACGTATCCTCTGCATCCAACATTGAAGACGTTATTTTCAAGTGCCCAATTCTTCCGTGC
>JBCCYD010000538.1:0-4013 GCA_039190385.1 Cyanobacteria bacterium P01_F01_bin.143
AAGTTATATTAATTTATATTAAGAAAAATTAACAGAGTTTTACATAAAAATTTTAGTAGTAAAGCCCGTACCGATAGCTAAATAGGAGTAACTGACTAATTATGATGGAAAACAACTGGGAAAATTTCCTGAAAAACCTAGGTGAATGGGAGGGTTCCTTTACCTCTGTTTCCCTTGATGGAGAATTGCTCAAGTCTACTCCTTCTATTCTTAACCTCGAAGGATTGGAAGATAATCAACTAGTAAAATTCCGATTGCGCCGCTTTGGATCTGGTGACTACAGTGAACCACCTATATCTGATCATGCTCAGGAATATCGTTCTATAGGTAGGCAAAATATCTTTTTTGAGACAGGTGCTTTTTCTAAGGGTTCACTACAACTTGCTCCTTTTTCTGAGTTTGGCGCAGAATATGGTTTTGTTGCGGAAGATCGTCGTTTACGTTTTGTTCAGCTTTACGATAAGCAAGGAAATTTGCGAGATCTGATTCTAATTCGGGAATTTCGTAGTGGGACAGATGCTCGTGAAAGATCGATGTTAGAAGTATCTCAATTAATTGGTAATTGGCAAGGAACTGCTCGCACTGCTTACTCGGATTGGAGACCGTCAGAGACTTATGCTACTAGCTTAGAGATTAAAGAAATCGGCAACGGACTTTTGCAGCAGCAGCAAAATTTGGGTGAGACAACAATTACTTCTAAAGTAAGAGTTGAATGTAAAAAACTACTTTTTGACGGTGGTAATATTCCTAGACAAACTTTATTGTTACCCGATGGCACATCAAGCAATACGCCTTTAGAAGTTAAACTTCGGCAGGAGTTTTTTGTTGAAATGGGTTGGTTAGTAGAGGATAATATACGCCAGCGATTAATTCGCAACTACAACGAGAAGGGACAATGGGTTAGTGCGACTCATATTATTGAGCATAAAATAGAATGATGTTTTGTTAATGTAAAAATGCGATCGCACCGTAAACGGTATTTTTTCCGCGATCGCCCCGTTATATAATTTTTCCAAAGATCGCACAAATTATCAGCATTAGAAAAAAGTATTGGTATCTAGTTTCTGTTGTAATATTGTTTTTTAACTAAGACCTATTAAGCTAAGCTTCCTCTAAAACAGATAGCACGATGCGAAAAATCCTTATCTTGGCATCTAATCCTCAAGATACAGCTCAATTATTACTCAATCATGAGATTCGAGAAATTGATGATGCTCTAGAAAAGGGGAAATATCGCGATTATTTTAGCTTGCGTCCTAAGGTTGCCGTGAGAATAAGCGACCTTACTTCTTCTTTGCAAAAAGAAAAAGCAAGAATTGTTCATTTTTGCGGTCATGGCATGGGAAGTCAGGGATTAGTCTTAGAAACGAATTTCGGACAACAACAGTTACTTGATACGCAGGCGATCGCCGATTTATTTAGACTATTTGCTTGTCAAATTGAATGTGTAGTATTGAATGCCTGCTATTCCCAGATTCAAGCAATAGAAATCAGTAAACATATTAACTATGTTGTTGGAACAAAAAGAGCAATTAGAGATGATGCAGCTATAGCATTTAGTAAGGGGTTTTATGAAGCCTTAGTTAATGGAGAAAATATTGAAAGGGCTTACGAATTTGGTTGTAATCGCATTCAACTAGAAATATATGGTGAGAATAAAGGAGAACGCAAATTAGTACCTGTATATTCAGAAAGTGAAAACCAATACATTGAAATCCCTCAACATGAAGTCATTGAGCTATTAGTTAAAAAACCACTAAACCAATTTACTGACAATGTCAATTTAAGTGATGAAAATCATAGCAAAAATAGTCAGGGAAACTACTACCAGCAATTTAGGACAGCGATCTTAGAGCGTGATTTTAACCCTCGTTCTCCTTACAAAGGACTAAAAAGATTTAATTACAAAGATAAAGACTTATTTTTTGGTCGAGAACGACTGATAAATAAACTAATTAAGGCAGTGAACCAGAATAATTTAGTATTGGTATTAGGCGCTTCTGGTAGTGGCAAATCTTCTGTTGTAAGAGCAGGTGTAATTCCTCAAATGGAGGATTCACCAACAATATCCTGTTATAGTTTTCTATTTACCCCTAACCGGAACCCTTTTATTAACCTTCATCGCAGTTTAGTTACTAATGTTGAAGATATTTTTTCCAATGAAGAAGTAGAATTTGTTCTAGAAGGCAAAAGCGATACTTTAAGCAAAGTTGCCCAATTATTTAAGAGTAAGCTCCCTCAATCTCAATGTCTAATCTTTGTCGATCAGTTTGAAGAAATTTTTACGCTTTGCTCGAATTTAGAAATAAGGCGTAATTTTATCCAAAGTCTGATTGCTCTAGCTCAAAATCGAGATAAATCTATCAAGCTAGTCTTGGCTATGAGATCGGACTTTTTTGAACAATTTAGTGCCTATCCTCAGTTTGCCAGAATTGCGGAACGAAATATTCACTTAGTTGCCGATATGGAAGAGGGGGAACTGCGGCAAGCCATTGAAAAACCAGCAGCTGAACATGGTGTTGTCTTTGAACCAGGTTTGGTAGCAGAAATTATTCATGATGTTCGAGGACAAGCAGGTTCTTTACCTCTGTTGCAATATACTCTCGATCTACTCTGGCAAGATGATGATTTATCCAACCGTACCTTAAACAATTCCACCTATCATCAATTGGGTGGAGTAACTGGCGCACTGCAAAAACATGTTAATGAAATTTTTCAAGGATTACCTCCCGAACAACAACTAGCGACCAAACAAATTTTTCTGAGATTAGTTGATGTGGTGAGTTCTGAACAGTCAGAAGTTCTTCGGACAGCAGTAAGCAAGAGAGAATTTAAGTCTGAGTTTAATCAGACACAGTCAGAGATGATCGATCTCTTGGTAAATAAGAATTTGCTTATAAGTGATGACCTAAAGCAAGCAGGACAATCTACGGTAGAGATTGCTCATGAAGCATTGCTATCATCTTGGGCAGAATTGAAAGAATGGATTAGCGATGCTCACAATACAATTTCCCTCAATAATCGCTTGGCGGAGGATGCTGCTCGTTGGCAGGATTTAAAGAATGAAGATTCAAAGAATGCAGATGATGAATTGTGGAGTGGTTCAAAGTTAGAGAAAGTTAGAGAATTGAGGAAAGAAGGTACCTTTAAAGCTGTTATAGGTGGATTAAGTGAACTGAGTAATGAGTTTATTGATGCTAGTATTGATTGGCGAGACAAAGAGCAACAAGAAAAAGTTCGCCTTCAGCAAAGGTCTATTAAATTTCTTATTGGAGGTTTAATTTTTGCATCAGTAGCTGCTGTAGCTGCATTTTGGCAGAGAAGCATAGCAATCACGCAAACTAAAATGATTTTTGTCCGTGAGTTGGCTGCAAACTCAGAATTAATTAGAGAGCAGAAAGCAAATTTACACGAGACTAGTGTTTTGTTGGCCCTAGAATCTTACCAGCGTTCTTACGAAATCCACAAACCTAACAGACCTCATTCTGAGGCAAACTCAGCTTTATACAGTGGACTTGAACAATTACCCAATCACCATTTGGCTCCTATCTCTCATCAAGATTCTGTCTCGGACATAGCATTTAGTGCTGATAATAAGTATTTTGCTACTGGAAGTATAGATGGAACAGCTAAATTAATTGAGATCAGCAGCGGCAAGGAGACTATCATCTCTCATCAAGATTCTGTCTCGGAAATAGCATTTAGTGCTGATAATAAGTATTTTGCTACTGGAAGTATAGATAGAACAGCCAAATTAGTTGAACTCAGCAGCGGCAAGGAGACTATCATCTCTCATCAAGATTCAGTCGATGAAATAGCATTTAGTGCTGATAATAAGTATTTTGCCACTGGAAGTAGAGATGGAACAGCCAAATTAATTGAGATCAGCAGCGGCAAGGAGACTATCATCTCTCATCAAGATTCAGTCGATGAAATAGCATTTAGTGCTGATAATAAGTATTTTGCTACTGGGAGTAGAGATAGAACAGCTAAATTAATTGAGATCAGCAGCG
>JBCCYD010000539.1:0-4007 GCA_039190385.1 Cyanobacteria bacterium P01_F01_bin.143
AGTAAATTTGGTTAAGTGAATTTGTTTATGGTAAAAAGCAACGATACCATAATCTTTATTTGTGGCTATAATTGATTTGACCTAAAATTCACAAAATTTATTTGATGATTTTAAATGTCCCACCAAACCTCTAAGATATTAAATCGTTTTGAAGCAATATTTTCTGTATTTTCCCTGATTCATTTATCAAGTGGAGTTTTTCCAGTTTTACTTACTCAAGGTGCTAGTGAGGGAGATGGCATTGATATTACTGTATTTGATCTTTCTTTGATCGCCAAGATATCTCTCCTCATATATTTTTGTGCTTTTTTTCTACTAGTATTACGGTGGAAAAAAGTAATTAATGTGGTAACTGAAGGCAAATTTATTTGGTTATTTGTCATCTTTGTTCTGATCTCTTGTCTTTGGTCAATAGCTCCTGATAAAACTTTTAGATTTGGAGTCTACGGAGTTGGCAGTACCATTGTAGGTCTCTATTTAGGAACTAGATATAGTCTCAAAGAACAACTAAAGATTCTCGGATGGACATTCGCGACAATTGTAATTCTCAGTATCATATTTGCGGTTGCCCTGCCAAAATATGGTTTCATGTTGTCAGGAATCTATCCCGATGCCTTACGGGGAATTTATACTCACAAAAATCAATTTGGCATTACTATTGTTTTAGCTTCAGTAATTTTCTTTCTCCGAGCAATTGATCAAAAAGAAGGAAGTTGGATTTTTTGGCTCTTGTTAATGACTTCTATGGCGTTAACTGTAATGTGTAAATCCACTACTTCACTAGCTAATATGCTATTGATGTTATTCTTATGTCTTGCCTATCGGGTATTTCGTTGGCGCTATGAAATTTTAGTTTCCACTGTTTTAGCTGTATTAATATCAGGAATTGCTGCTGCTTTATTCTTTTTTAATTTCATTGGCACCGACGCTTTTTTTGAAGCTATTGGGAAAGATCCTACCCTATCTAGTCGAACTGATATTTGGGCGCAGGTCTGGGAAGCAATTCAGCTCAAGCCTTGGATTGGCTATGGTTCAGCATCATTTTGGGATGGCTTAGAAGGACCCTCAAAATATGTAGAATTGACGGTAAGAGCTAAAGTTGCCTATGCCCATAATGGATTTTTAGATATTCTTTTAGGCATTGGTTTTATTGGTCTTAGTTTATTTTTAATTAGTTATGTATCGACTGTAATTAAATCTTTGGTTTTATTACGCAAAACAAATACCATCGAAACTTTTTGGCCTTTACTATTTTTAACTTATTTAATCATGACTAATGTTTCAGAGGGAACTTTAGCTGCTTTAGATAATATATTTTGGGTACTTTATTCCACAATTACTTTTTCTTTAATAGCTGCGAAGAAAAATCAATTTCTTGAGCCAGATTTAGAACTGAAAAATATTCAAACAAATATATGAAATTAGCTGCGATCAAAGAAAAGATTCTAAATTTTGCTCGTCAAGGTCTGGTGAAAGAGGCTTCTTGGTTATTGATAGCCAAGTTGTTTAATGTTTTTGTTCAAGCTGCTTATTTTATTATTGTGGCCCGAGTTCTAGGGCCAGAGAATTATGGCTCTTTTATTGGGGTAACAGCTTTAGGGTCAATTGTGTTTCCTTTTGTCGCTTGGGGAACAGAAAATGTTTTAATGCAAAAAGTAGCTGTCAAGCCAAGTTCATTTCCTACTTATTGGGGAAATGTATTACTGATTTTATTGGTTAATGGCACGGTTCTTTCTCTGATCTGTTTGGTGATTTCTCCAATATTTTTTGGTGATCAGATATCTTTGATGTCTGTTGCTTTAATTATTCTTGCAGATCTAATTTGTCTCGGGGCAATTGACTTTAGCTCCAAGGCTTTAATGTCGGTCTATTTGGCAAAAAAGACTTCCCAATTACTCATTTTTACTACTTGTGGTAAATTACTCGCCGCTTTGAGCTTAGCAACATTTTTTGAGAATCCATCGATCGAAACTTGGGCGATTCTCTATACCACTAGTTATGTAATTCTCAGTATTTTAGCAATTGTAATTGTTAATCGTCTGGTAGGTTTTCCTAAACCCCAGTTTTCTTCTATGGTCGCAACGATTAAACAGGGTTTTTTCTTCTCTATTGGCAATTCTGCCCATAATATTAATGCCAACTTGGATAAAACGATGTTAGCCAGTATGGCAAGTTTTCAAGCAACAGGTATTTATGGTTCGGCTTATCGTTTTATTGATGTGGGAAATGTGCCGATTATTTCTTTGTTTGGTGCTTCCTATACTCGATTTTTTAAATATGGGGAATCTGGTATCCACAGTACCTTGAAATTTGCTCGTAAGTTACTACCTCCTTTATTGGCTTACAGTATAGTTTGTTTTATTGGTTACCATGTTTTTGCTCCAGCAATTCCCTATGTGTTGGGGGAAGAATATCGAGAGGCGATCGCAGCCCTGTTATGGCTATCTCCTCTACCTGCGATTTTTGCTTTTCAACTATTAGCTGCTGATACTCTTACAGGTGCGGGATATCAAAGATCTCGAAGTACGATTCAAGTCGGGGCAGCGATTTTAAATGTTGGTTTAAACATCTGGTTAATTCCTCTCTATTCCTGGAAAGGTGCTGCTTGGGCAACTATTATTTCCGATACATTACGCATGATTTGTTTGTGGGCAGTAGTCTTTTGGCTAGCTCGGCAAGTAGCTCCAGCTAAGAAATAAGGGATTGCTAATTGCTAATCGCTAATTGTTTAGATTCTCATCGAAAAATCAAGACTAATAGCTTTTTATTGCTCAAGGTTGGTTTCTTCTGCTTTCTTTACTTCTGACAAATTATCAAAAATAGAGGCTATCTTCGATGTTGCATTGATTCCATGAGGGCCAAAGATTAAATCACGACCCCAAGGGGTCAGATCATCTGCCGAATCTGCTTCCCAGTGAGTCACAATTTTCCATTCTTTATCCTCCCAAGCCCAAGCATAATAACCAATATTATGGTCTTCGGCCTCAGCCATGATAAACTCGTCTTGAACTTCTCCACAGGGATCATGGGTATCGCTAAACTCGCCCACAATCATCGGCAAGCTTTGGGCTGTGATTGAATCAAAAGCTTCGGCTATAAGTTTTTTCTTCGTTCCTTCCCCACAATAAAAATGAACACTAAAGACTACATTTTTTTGCGGATCATGATTATAAATTTTTTGACCATATTCTGTGACTAAAGTATAGTCTTTGCCATAGGAGAAAGGATCGATTACCAGTGTATTATTGATGCCAGCATTTCTGATTCGAGTAATAGCTTCTTTATAAACTTTGGGAAATTCTTTTCTGCTTGCTCCTTTCGCAAAATGCCAGTCACCAAACTCATTGGCAATATTAATAATTAAAGAGTCTTCGTATTTCTCCCACAACTGCGCTCTATCAGTCCACCATTTGACGCCCCGGTTTAATAAATCATCGGTATCATTTTTGCCTGTAAAGTCATGAAGTTCGACCATAGGAATCATATTATTCTTAATGGTTTCTTCGATGGTGCGTTCAAGAAGAGCATCATCAGTGAGAGTTCCATCTTTGTGATCAACTTCCCAGACAATTCTTACTGAGTTAAATCCAAATTGAGCAATATTATCAAGGGATTCAAGAGCTGGCGTTGCCCCCCAACTATCGTACCAAACATGTCGATTATTGACCCCACGGGCAATAAATTCCTTGCCATTCGCGTCATAGATTTTGCCGTTAAGAGTGAAAAATCCTGTGGATTGATTATAACTTGGTCGGACTACGGGAGAGGTTTCAACTACAGAGTTCGCAGGAGGACTGACCGTTTTTGTCGAGTTGGCATTCGTTGCGAAGCTATCGGTAGCTTTGCAGGCATTGAGAAGACTTATGGTTAAGACAGAAAATATTATTGGCAGGGTTAAAAATTTCATTTTCACGCAAAATCCCATTAAAATCACTTTTCTATATTTTTATTATTTTAGGTAATCTTGCTTAAGAATATTCAGGGTGAGGTGATGTTCAGATGAAGAT
>JBCCYD010000540.1:0-3996 GCA_039190385.1 Cyanobacteria bacterium P01_F01_bin.143
GATCCTCAAGGGATTGCTTACCTTCTTAAACCCGATGGTGCTGGTGAATTTGAAATCATTGCTAACCTACTTCCTGAAGAATGGGTTGAACTATCTGGAGCGACTGAAGTTGGCACAATCGAGCGTAGTGTAAATATTGAAGGGGCAGATGTTGACGGCTGGAGTCCTGGAGATAGTTTTGATTTGGTAACTCCACCTGCTGGAGCTCCGACAAATCCTGGAGAGCAAGCAAATGCTGATTTTGTAGACCTGCTAGAAGGCGAAGAGCTATTAGACGCGCTACAAGACGGTGGTCACGTAATCTATTTCAGACATGCGATGACTGAGAGAGATTTTGCTGATCAGGTTACCGCTGATGTTGATGATTTTTCTACTCAACGTGTAGTAAGTGAATTTGGGGTACAACAATCTCTAGCGATCGGCGAAGGTTTTATCTTAGCTGATATTCCCTATGACAATGTTACTACTAGCGACTATGCCCGTGCTGTAGAAACTGCGGCGATCGCTTTTGGGGAATACGAAAAAAATTCTGCGTTGAATTTTCTACCATTTGAAGATTATACCGACGAACAGATCGAAGAGATGAGGGCCAATGTTACACCCTTTTTAACTGCGGTACCAGAAGAAGGCACCAACAATATCGTCGTCGGACATGATGATCTGTTCGAAGCTGGAACAGGTATTTATCCTGATCCTCAGGGGATAGCTTACGTTCTAGAACCTGATGGAGAAGGTGGGTTTGAGATTATTGCCAATCTACTGCCTGAAGAATGGGTTGAACTATCTGAGTTTAACACTGATTTCGAGCCATTTACTCGCTTCCAGAGCAATGATAACCCAGGAACCTATATCTATGCTACAGGAGCAGAAGCAGATAGTATTCGGTCAAATCCTGCTAGTTTTGTCGAAGAGGGTGTTGCATTTAATGCCGCGATCGCACCAGATGATGATCTTATCGTTCTAAATAGGTTCCAAAATAGCGATTTACCTGGTACTTATCTTTATGCAGGTGAGGAAGAAAGCCAAAGTATTCGAGCTAATTTCCCCAACTTTATTGAAGAAGGACCTGGTTTCTACGCTTATGGAGTCGGTGCCGGTGAAGAAACACCGTTTACTCGCTTCCAAAATAGTGATGTACCTGGAACATATATTTATGCAACTGGAGCCGAAGCTGATAATATTCGAGCTAATTTCCCCAGCTTTATTGAAGAGGGAATTGCTTTCGAAGCGGCAATCTAATCTTACGATTAGTTAAATTGATTAGTGCAGATTTGGCACTATTTACCTATAGCATCCCAAATGCGATCTCGATGAGATTGTATTTGGGATGTTGATGTAAGAATAATCTATAGTTTGCTAATTTGCGATCGCTGTATAGTAACTCTTCACGATATTTTGATTAACTGTGGTTTATTGTAATTAATAGTTATCGAAGCGAAAAGGAGCGTTAGGTTATGGTACAAGCAAGTTTATCAACTTCTACTAATTTTGATGGCGATTTAAACGCATTAGTCGAAGACCAAGGAACAGAAGTAATATTTCGTGTTGATCTAGATGAAGCAGCACCTGCTGGGGGCACCAGGGTTTATATCGATAGTGAGACCGTACAAATTTTCAACCGACTCGATTTACCCGCAGCGATAAGTAATCCCCAGATAGAAAATGTGAATCTTTTGTCGGTCAGAACCAACATTGATGATTCGGGTCTTGCTTTTACAATTAACCAAGGAGCAACTTTTGCCACTATTACTCTGGCAATTTTTGATAATCCCGAACCAGATACTTTTCTTCCCGAAACCTTTGATGGCAGAGTAGATGCCACATTTTCTTTATTAACGGAAGCAGAAATTGATCCAATAGATTTCGAAGCCATTACAGTTAACGGCGTTAGCGTTAGCGATGTTGACATTGATCCTGAAGCAAGAGATAGCGTAGTTATTTTTGTTGATGATGAGAGTCAACTACCAGACTCAACTATTGATCCTCCATTATTACCTACTGTTGGTATTACGTTAGATCAATCCGATGTGGTTGAAGGAGAAACAATTGTCTTAACTGTTGATGTAGAAGGTGAAATTCCCTCAGATGGGCTAACAGTTCTGATTAATGATGTTGCTAGCGCAGAAAATGAGATTATTCGCTCCTTAACTGAATTTGATATTGCTAACGTTGTGTTAACGGGAATCAGTGGATTTCCCCTTCCTGCGGAAGGAGACAGTGGTTTCTTTGTGACCATTGCTGAACCTACGGCAACCATCACTCTACCAGTGCTTGACGATGGGTTTGATGAAGACGAAGCGAATGAAGTTTTTACTTTTGAAGTGATTGAGGATGAAACCTACGAAATTGATACCAATGCCAGTAGCGTTACAATCAGTATTACTGACAATGAGGTTGCGGAAAATCCCCGCATAAGTGATTTTGAAGATGGAACTGTTCAAGGATGGACCGTAGGACAACCGGGAAATCATTTTGCCCCTCCAGTGAATATTCCTTCTGGGGGACCTGATGGAGACGAGGATAATTACCTTCGCACCCAATCTGAAGGTGGTAATGGTGTGGGAAGTCGCTTGGTTTGGTTCAATCAAAGTGCTGATTGGCGTGGCAACTATATTGAAGATGGGAATACCATTATTGAAGCTTCACTGATCAATGAAGGAACTGAAGATGTTGTGATCCGAGTTGCTTTTGATGGTCCTGGAGGAAGATTTGTCACCACAGAAGGTATCACTTTAGCTCCTGGCAGTGGTTGGCAAGAAGCAACCTTTGATATCGAACCCGAAGATTTAACAGCAGATGGCGGAACCGATGTTGAAGCAACCTTGAGTGATGTTTCTCAAATTCGTTTTCTTAACAGCCCAAACCCTTCCTATCGAGGATTTGCCGAAGTTGCCCAAGTAGGGGTTGATAATATTACTTTTACTAGCACTCCTACTGATACTACTCCTCTAGATTTATTAGATACCCCGTTTATTCGGTTCCAAAACTCTGATGTGCCGGGAACCTATCTCTATGCCACAGGAGAAGAAGCAGATAGTATTCGGGAAAACTCACCGAATTTTATAGAAGAGGGTGTCGCTTTTAATGCTGCGATCGCGCCAGATGATGAGCTTATTGTCCTAAATCGGTTTCAAAATAGTGATTTACCTGGAACCTATCTTTTCGCTGGAGAGGAAGAGAGTCAAGGTATCCGTGACAACTTCCCTAACTTTATCGAAGAAGGAGTTGCGTTTTATGCCTATGGAGCAGGCGCAGGAGAAGAAACGCCGTTTTCCCGCTTCCAAAATTCTGATGTGCCAGGAACCTATCTTTATGCGACTGGTGCTGAAGCTGATAATATTCGAGCTAATTTCCCTAACTTTATTGACGAAGGAATTGCTTTTGAAGCCGCAATTTAATTTTGAAAGTAATCAGCTAAATTAGTGTATAGTTGGTACTTTTTACAAATAGCATCCCAAATGCGATCGCGATGAGATTGTATTTGGGATGTTGGCGTAATGAGAATTGTTTTATTGGATAAACTCAGTAACTACTTGTGATGCGTTTATCTTGACTGATTGAATTTTATCGTAATTTATTGATAACTATTGTCAACAAACTTTATACAATTTTGGATTATTACCATGGTACTAGTGTAGTTATTGCATTCTTATACTTAGGATTAAAACACTTGAAACAAAACAATCTCTCATAGCAATTGAGAACAAGTTTTAGATCCAGCGATCGCTTTTCTCGGTTTCATAATAATAATTTCTACTTAATAATTATCGAAGCCAAAAGGGGCTTTAGGTCATGGTACAAGCAAGTTTATCAACTTCTACTAATTTTGATGGCAATTTAAACGCATTAGTAGAAGACCAAGGAACAGAAGTAACATTTCGTGTTGATTTAGATGAAGCAGCACCTGCTGGGGGCACCAGGGTTTATATCGATAGTAAGACCGTACAAATTTTCAACCGACTCGATTTACCCGCAGCGATAAGTAATCCCCAGATA
>JBCCYD010000541.1:0-3986 GCA_039190385.1 Cyanobacteria bacterium P01_F01_bin.143
ACCCAATTTTCTGATTCTTGGTACTGCTAAATCTGGCACAACAGCTCTACATACCTATCTTCAACAACATCCCAAAATTTATCTTACTCCCAATAAAGAGACCAATTTTTTTGCTTTTGAAGGAATGGATATTGATTTTCAAGGAATTGGCGATGAAGCTTTAAAAGAATTTTCTATTACCGATTTAGTAACTTATCAACAACAATTTAGTGGTGTGACCAACGAATCAGCCATTGGCGAAGCCTGTCCTTTGTATCTTTATCATTCAGAAGCAGCTCAAAAGATTTATGATTATATTCCTGATTGTCGTTTAATTATTGTTCTTCGTAATCCAGTAGATAGAGCCTATGCTAATTTCTTACATTTAGTTCGAGACGATCGCGAACCGTTTACCAATTTTGATCAGGCTTTATTCGCAGAGCAAAGAAGAATTAACAGTAATTGGGAATGGTTTTGGCACTATAAAAAAGTTGGTTATTACAGTCAACAAATCCAACGTTATTATGATTTGTTTAATCGCGATCAAATAGCAATTTATTTATACGAAGATTTGCAGGATTCTCCGCTTAATCTCTTACAAAATATTTTTAAATTTTTAGAGGTTGATCATAGTTTTGTTCCCGATTTTGATATACGTCCTAATAAATCAGGAATGCCGAAAAATAGATTATTACACCAGCTACTAAGGAAACCTAATCCGATTAAAACTGTACTCAAACCTTTATTTCCTGCTTCTGTTCGGCAAAAAATCCAGCATCGTAATTTAGCTAAGCCTCAAATGTCTCTAGCAACCAGACAAAAATTAACTCAATTATTTCGAGAAGATATTCTCGCTTGCCAAGATTTAATTCAACGAGATTTATCTTCTTGGTTGGATGAAGAAATAAATACTAAAGCAGCATAACCAATATCTTTTTACTCATTACTCATTACTCATTACTTATTACTCATCAATGAATCCTAAAATATTACATCTCATTGGAGACAAAAGAGCGGGTGGCTCAAATATCTATGTCACCAGATTAATGAATTCCCGTCTTAAGTCAGAATTTAACTTTTCTGTCGCTCGATTAGAGGAAGTTAAAGCACAAATTCCAAATATCAATCCAGATTTAATTGTGTTTCATTATGCTTCTGCTTGGAAACATCTTCCTCAGTTATTGTGTTTGAAACGACATGCCAAACTTGCGATCGCGGATCATTGTTATTGCGAAGGATTTGAAAAGCATCGCGTTACTTCCCGCTTTCGTTTTCGCCTAATGTTGAAATTGGCTTACGGAATTGCCGACATCGTCATCGCTGTTTCTCAAGCCCAACGTCAGTGGATGATTACTAATAACTTAGTTGCCCCGGAAAAGATTCGAGTTATTAGTGGTGCTGCGCCAATGGAAGATTTCCTCAAAATTGATCTTCCCCAAAATAAACCGTGTCCCAAGCCTTTAACTATTGGTGCCTATGGCAGATTTGCCCCCGAGAAGGGTTTTGATATTCTTTTAAAAGCTTTTGCTTCAGTTGATCGCGATCGCTTTAGATTACGTTTGGGTGGTTATGGACAGGATGAGGCGCAAATACAAGCTTTAGCCAAACCGTTACCTCATGTGCAACTTATGGGAACTATTAAAGATGTACCTAGTTTTTTAGCTAATTGTGATGTGGTGGTGATTCCTTCCCGTTCGGAGTCTTGGGGTTTAGTTTGTTTGGAAGCCAAAGCCGCTGGCAGACCAATCGTTGCTAGTGCAGTGGATGGTTTATGTGAGCAATTGCAATCTTGTGGCTTACTCGTTCAACCGAATAACGCCGAAGAATTAGCCAAAGCGATCGCATCTCTGACGGAGCAACCTTTAAGTAAATGGGGAGCCATCGGCAGAGCATCGGTAATCAATAGTTGGGATGATTTTTTAAATAATTGGTGTAACTTTTTGCAGGAAGTATCCGTGTGAAAAATTTAGTACAAAAGCTGAGAAAAAAATTTCTTTCCCAAGACGGTAAGTTCTTACAAAATCTTGGTTGGTTAGGAATTTCTGGGGCAGTTAATCGATTAACAAGACTTTTAACCACAATTGTGTTGGCTCGTTTTCTGACCCAATATGATTACGGCTTGGCTGCGATTGTGTTAACTACTAATGAATTTGTCAGAGTATTTACTCAAAATGGCATCGGTATTAAGTTAATTCAAGCGGATGAAGAGAAAGTAGAAAGTTTGGCTCAGTCGGCTTATTGGTTGAACTGGATGATTTTTACGGGGCTATTTTTTGTTCAATGTATTGCCGCTTTTCCGATCGCGTTTATCTATGGCGATCAGCAATTGATTTTACCAATCTGTGTGATGGGATTGGGATTATTACTTGTCCCTCATGGATTAGTGCAAGTATTTTTAATTCGCCGCGAAAATCGACTGAGAATTCTTTCGATTGTCCAGATGGTGCAGATTTCCACTGATAATATTTTGTCTTTGATATTCGCGATCGCGGGCTTTGGTATGTGGTCGATTGTTTTACCCAAAATTTTGGTTTCTCCGATTTGGGTAATTTTTATGTTGAGAAATCATTCTTGGCGACCAAAATGTAAATTTACGAATAATCATTGGCGAGAATTAATTCGTTATGGACGTGCAGTCTTAGGTGTGGAATTACTCAATACTTTGCGCAATAATTTGGATTATCTGATTGTAGGGCGTTTTCTTAGTATTGAAGCTTTAGGGGTTTATTATTTTGCTTTTAATGCTGGTTTAGGTATTAGTTTGGGCATTATTAAGTCTCTGAAATTGGCATTATTGCCTCATCTTTGTAGTGTGAGGACTAATATCAGAGAGTTTAAAACTCGATATCTAAATAGTCTAAAAACTATTGCAATGATAATTATTCCAATGGTTTTATTGCAGTCGGCTTTCGCTCCTTTTTATGTACCGATTGTGTTTGGAGAGAAATGGATTGTGGCAATTCCAGTGTTAATTTTGATTTGTTTGTCGGCAATTCCAAGACCTTTTGCTGATTCGGCTTCGCAGTTGTTGTTGGCGGTAGATAAACCAGAAATTGATTTGAAATGGAATTTGTTATTTACTGTGGTGTTCGCGATCGCGTTATCGATTGGAGTGCATTGGCAAAGTCAAGGTGTTGCAGCTTCGGTCTTGATTACTCACGGAGTTTTTATGCCTTTATTTACTATTTGGGCAACTCGTTATGTTTTTCGTCAGCGAGCGAAAATGAGTAATGGGTAATGAGTAATAAGTAATGAGTAAGAGGTAATAAATTTCTTGTACAGGTAAATTTATCATGAATTTTATCCATGTTTATCTGTTTACCAGTCTTTATCTTATCTGTGTTCATCTGCGCAAGCGCAGATGCAGTTGTTTAGTTATTGACTTCTTTCTCACTTTCAAATCTTTCCTTGATTTCTTGCTCTGTTGTACCCAAAATAGTTGCCACTTCTGTCAAAATATTTTCATCCTGGCTTGTTTTGTAAATATAGGCAAGATTATTCAACGTCAAATCTAAATAATATGAGTCATTAAACTTTTGATAAATCTCTAAAGCTTGTAATAAATTAGTTTTTGCTTCTTCTAGTTCCCCTAAATCTTTGGCTAGTAAACCAAGTTGTCCGTAGGTTAGAGCTTGTTCATAGTGATCGCCGTATTCAATTTTAATATCGAGAGCTTGTTGATAATATTCTCTGGCTATTTCATATTCTCGTAAATTTTGAGCTAAATATCCTAACTCGTGATATGTGGAAGCTTGAGAGTAGCGATCGCCGTATTCAATTTTAATATCGAGAGCCTGTTGATAATATTCTCTGGCTGTTTCATATTCCCGTAAATCTTGGGTAACCATCCCCAATTGGTGATAAGTTCCAGCTTGAGAATAGCGATCGCCGTATTCGATATCAATATCGAGAGCTTGTTGATAATATTCTCTGGCTATTTCATATTCTCGTAAATTTTGAGCTAAATATCCTAACTCGTGATATGTGGAAGCTTGAGAGTAGCGATC
>JBCCYD010000542.1:0-3983 GCA_039190385.1 Cyanobacteria bacterium P01_F01_bin.143
CGTGAGTTGGAAAAATTTGATTTTTTCGACTGTGTTCCAAAATGCTAGAGAGGGACTATGTCCTAGTTAAAACAATATTATATAAAGTATGTATTTTATATTTTTACAATATGTGGCAACACCGAATTTTATAAACCGAACAGTATTGACAAGGGAGCAGGGAAGCTAATATACAAGTGATTTTGCTAATTCTGTTTACATACTGACTCATATGGATATTGTTTATCTGTCTACCTTAGATAAGATTATTGTCACTCTCTATTTTCTGATGACCTTGGGAGTTGGGTTTTATCTATCGAAGAAAGCATCCCAAAGCATCGCTGCATATTTTTTGGGAGAGAGAAATATTCCTTGGTGGGCGATCGGCATGTCGGGAACCGCCTCAAATTTCGATATGACAGGCACTATGGTGATGGTGTCCTTTTTTTTTGCTATTGGTCTACAAGGTTTCTGGGTGGCATTGCGGGGCGGAATGGCTTTATACATGGGGATCTTGATGATCTACATGGGCAAATGGCTTCAGCGCTCGAAGGTGATGACCACAGCAGAATGGATGGAATTGCGGTTTAGTAGCGGAGTCGCAGGGAAGTTAGCTCGTCTTCTCAGTACTATTGCTAATCTAACGGTGACGATCTCGCTTCTGGTCTATTTCGTCAAGGGAGGGGGCAAGTTCCTCTCAGTTTTTCTCCCTTTCAGTCCCACGGTTTGTGCTCTCTTGATGATGGCTGTAGCCATTGTCTACACTACGATGTCGGGATTCTATGGCGTCATTTATACCGATGTGATTCAAGAAGTTTTGATTCTGACGGTATCACTTTATGTTGGTTATCAGGCTTTTACCCTGCCCGATCATGCTGCTGTAATTGCTTCGGCGAACTATCCTGGCTGGAATAGTTTTGTTCCCCAATGGGAAGCAGCTCCTATGGAATGGTTGAGTAATCCCTATATTTATCAAGCTTTTGGGTTATGTATCATGTTTTGGGTTGCCAGAGCTTTGTTTGAGGGAACGGGAGGTTTTACTGGGGGCTATACACCGCAAAGATATTACGCTACAAAAAATGAGCGAGAGGCTGGATTATTAACAGCGGAATGGATTTTGTTGCTGTTGTTTCGATGGATCTTGATTGTTGGCGCGGCAATTTTGGGCTTGAAGCTGGCCTATTTAAATCCTGATATTGCTAAATTTTTGGCGGAAGATCCTGAACAAACTTTACCAGTTGTGTTGAGTCAAGCGATTCCTTCGGGAATTCGGGGTTTATTAGTCGCAGGATTAATTGCAGCTGCAATGTCAACTTTTGATTCTATGATCAACGCGGGGGTTTCTTATTGGATTCGGGATATCTATCAGTTGTATATTAGGCCCCAAGCGAGTGAAAAGAGATTGCTCCGCCAAAGTTATGGGGCGACTATTGCCTTTGCAGCGATCGCAGTTTTTCTGAGTCAAACAGTAGAAAATATCGATGAAATTTGGAGTTGGATCACCGGTTCTCTTTCAGCGGGTCTAGCTGCGCCAACGGTTCTCAGATGGTATTGGTGGCGCTTCAATGGTTATGGATTTGCTATCTCAACAGCAGTGGGTTTGGTTGCTTCTGTCGCCCTGAAGATTGTGGTACCTGAGATGGCTTTTTATATTTCTTTTCCCTTAACTTTAGTTTGCTCATTGGGGGCAGGAGTGATCGGAGCTTATTTAACTCAACCCACTGATTTAAAAAGTTTGCAAAAATTCTGGCTTCGGATTAGACCTTTTGGTGTTTGGGGTGTAGTCACAGCAGATTTGGATAAGGCAATAGTGAAAAAGTCTCAAGTTGAGAATGCTCGTGATATGAGAAATGTGTTTCTTGCTCTTGTCTGGCAACTTTCTGGGGTGGTTATAATCTTGTCAGGGCTGTTGCATCAATGGTTGGTTGCTGTTTGCGCGATCGCAACTTTTATCCTTTTCAGTATTCTGCTCTATTTCCAATGGTATCGAAAGCTGCCAACTAATTGATTGCAAGTTTTACGGTAAAATGTTGGTTCACAATCATTAGCTACAGCGCATTATTCACTACAAATTTTACGATGAAACATACGATTTCCGTTTTAGTAGAAGACGAGGCAGGAGTTTTAACTCGAATTGCAGGATTATTTGCTCGTCGCGGTTTTAATATTGAAAGTCTAGCTGTTGGTCCAGCGGAGACCGTGGGAATTTCGCGGATTACGATGGTTGTCCCCGGTGATGATAAGGTTATTGAGCAATTAATCAAACAACTCTACAAATTGATTAGTGTGCTCAAAGTGCAGGATATAACTCAAACTCCCTGCGTGGAAAGGGAATTGATGTTGGTGAAAGTAAATGCAACAGCAGCAAATCGGTCAGAAGTGATTCAGTTGGCACAGATTTTCCGTGCTCGCATTGTTGATATTTCAGATGAATCTGTGACTCTCGAAGTGGTTGGAGATCCTGGTAAGTTGGTGGCGATTATTAAAATGCTGAATAAGTTTGGCATCAAGGAAATTGCTCGCACTGGCAAAATTGCTTTGGTTAGAGAGTCTGGAGTTAATACTGAGTATCTCAAGTCATTGGAGGCCAAGGTTTACTAATTCTAAGATCTAAAAATTCTTTTGGACATAAATTAATCGCATAGTACATCATTACAAATACAATAAAACCAGATTACATTCATTATTTTGGTGAGTTGCACAAATGACGGGCAGTTTATCTATAGCGTTTCTCAGATTCATGAGGTACGGTTTGCTGTTCCCCGTTCCCTATTCCCTATTCCCTATTCCCTAAAGCAGAGCTTTATGTATCTCACTAATTCAAAAAGAGCTATATTAAGGAATATTCACTAAAATTTGGCATCCTTTGCCAAACTCACTAATAACCATAAAATTCCCATTCAAAGCTTCCGTCCGCTCCTGCATTCCCTGCAACCCAAAACCCGTAGTGTTCTCAGTTGGATTAAAACCGCAACCATTATCCTTGATCGAGAGCTGAATTTTGCCTGCCGTTTCCTGCAAATATAGATTAACCATTGTCGCCTGACTATGTTTAGTAATATTCGTCAGCGCTTCTTGCACAATTCGATAAATCGCGGTTGTAACTTCAGTAGTCGGAGGAGTCACCAAATCAAATTTAGAAGTAATCGTAATATCAGTATTGAGTTTAAAATCAGTGATTAATCGCTCTAAGATGACTTCCAGCGATCGCTCTTGTAAAGGATTTTTCCTCAAAGTTGCCACCGAAGCCCGAATATTTTCCAGAGCTTCTTTCCCCAACTTCCTCGCCTTAGCTAAATGATTAGCTGCCTTATTCGGTTCTTGAGTCAAAAATAAAGATGTATTTTCTAGCTGAATACTTTGGGCAGTGAGGTAATGACCGACAGAATCATGAATTTCCCGAGCAATACGGTTTCTTTCCTGCAAAATTGCCTGATTTTCTATTTGCAAAGCATAGTCTCGCAAACGACGATGGGCGGTAATTAATTTAGTTCGACTTTCATGTTCTGCTAAGACCGCACCGACTAATAAAAGGACAAATATCAATACTAACGCAAATAGTAATGCCGAATTAAAAGCAAAACTAAACAAGACCCGTTGTAATTCTTCTGGTGGTAAGCGTCTTAAAATTTTGGGTAATGGTCGAAGAGCGATGCCAAAAGGATTAAACCTCATCAATGACATGATCTGGACGGAGAAAAAAGAAAGATAGGCCACTACTGCCACAAAAATCCTGCCGCGCCAAGGAAATAATAAACAAGCGCGAATGACAACGATGAGTAATAAAGCGGGAAAAACCCTTTCTCCTCTGCCTGCGAGTAATGCCGCTAACCAGCTTAGACTAAATCCTCCAGCGATATAAATTACTTTGATAAATTTAGAGTTAAAAGGTAGTTTTAAACCGATTATTCCTAAAGCTACAATACATAATATTGCCCCTAAATTAAATAACGGGGGATGGGATGCCCAATGACGGCGAGGATAGGGCATCCCATCCCCCGTTA